>NZ_DCYU01000141.1:4134-55939 GCF_002331165.1 Pseudoalteromonas sp. UBA2102 | reverse complement strand
CGAACATAAATATCAGTTAGCTTTTGCTCAACCTCTGCAGCCACCGGCTTGCCTTCTAAAAAGTCGTCAATTTGGTCATAGCTCAGTCCTAATGCTTCTTCATCGGTGAGGCCTGGGCGGTCACTTTCTAAATCAGCTGTTGGGGCTTTTGTTACTAATAGTTCAGGCGCACCTAAGGCAGTTGCAAGTGCGCGAACTTGACGTTTTGATAAGCCAAATAATGGGGCTAAATCGCATGCGCCATCACCAAATTTGGTGTAAAAACCAGTAATGTTTTCAGCGCTGTGATCGGTACCCACAACGAGGCCTTGGCAAAAACCAGCTATTTCGTATTGCGCTACCATGCGTTGGCGTGCTTTTACATTACCTTTTACAAAGTCAATTTTAGCTTGCTCTGGTAGCTCTTCACCACTGCCTACTACTGCCGCCATAGCTTGCTCGTGTAATGCATCGGCAGCGGGTTTTACGTTAACGGTCATGCGTTTACTTGGCTTGATAAAATCAACGGCCATTTGCGCTTCGTCTTCATCTGCTTGTACACCGTATGGCAAACGAACCGCAATAAATTGGTACTTATTAGTGTTTTGCTCTGCGTTTAGTTCATCTACGGCTAATTGGCACAAGCGCCCGCAGGTCGATGAGTCAACACCGCCGCTAATTCCAAGCACTAGCGATACACTATGGGCTGCCACTAAACGTGCTTTTATAAAGTTAACTCGACGGGTAATTTCGGCGTTTACATCAATAGTTGGCTGAACTTTCATTTCAGCCATAATTTCGGCGCGCATGGCCAGCTCCTCGTTATTTAATAAGTTGTTTTTAAATAGGCTTACATTATCTGGTTTAGTGGTTATTAATTAAAGTCCTAAATGTGCTTTTATACGGCTAAGCTCGGCTTTTAGTTCCTCAATTTCTGCAAGTAACTCGTTAATTTCATCGTTTTTAACTTCTGCGACTTCTGTAGCTGGCGCTGGGCTTGGCGCTATTGCTGGGTCAGCAAAAAGGTGCATGTAGCGGCTTTCTCGTTTGCCGGGCTCGCGCTCAAGCTTTGTTACGTAGTCATCTTTTGCTAACGCGCTCAGGGCAGTTTCTACTTCGCTAACGTTTGTAAATTCAGCTAGGCGAGCGCTGCGCGTTCTTAGCTCACCGGGTGTTTGTGCGCCGCGTAACAGCAGTAAACATATAATTGCCCGTTGCTGCGTGCTTAACTGTAAGCTACTAAATTCTGTATTACAAAAACGGTGATCGTATTTATTAACTCGTCCCGAAAGCCCTTCGTCTAGCGTTACAAGGCGCTGACTTATAAGCTCATCAAGTGTTTGTTGCACCTCACTTTCGCTCAAGTTTACAACCGGGTCTCGATTTGATTTTTGGTTACACGCATTCGTCAGTGCGTTCAACGACAGTGGATAATGCTCGGGTGTAGTGTTTTGTTTTTCTAAAAGGCAGCCAATAACGCGCTGCTGATTTGCTGATAAATGCATGGCTTTTCTTTATTAGTAAACAGTATTTTTAGCTTACACCTTTATTGTGTACCAAGCCATTGTTGTAATTTAGGCTCTAGTGCTGCGGAATCTAAAGGTTTGGTTAAATAATCGTTCATTCCTGCATCGAGGCACTTCTCTCTATCGCCCTGCATTGCGTTTGCCGTTAACGCAATGATTGTAATATGTTTATTATGCTTGCCCGCTTTTCCTTCGCGTATAGCTTGCGTGGCTTGGTAGCCATCCATCACGGGCATTTGGCAGTCCATTAAAACTAACTGGTATTTTTTGTCTTGGCTGCTGTTTAGCTTATCTAGTGCATCTTGGCCGTTTTGTGCAATATCAAAGGTAAGCCCAACTTGTTTTAACAGCGCTGAGGCCACCACCTGATTTACTTTGTTATCTTCTACTAAAAGCACTTGCGCCTGCGCTGATATTTCTTTGGGCTTTTCGGTTAACTCATTTTGAAGTTGTGCTTGGCGCTGTTGTTGCTCAATGTATTTATCGTTAGTGAGTGAATCAAATAAATCTGACGGGGTGAGCGGTTTAAATATCAGGCAGTCTATATTTATGCCAATGTTGTTATGCTCTTGCGAATAACTCATCGGTGCCATAACAACCAGTTTGCTTTGCTTGGTGGTTACTCGGTTTTTTAATGTATTTATTTGTGGGTGCGCAGCTTGCTCAAAAAAATGATAATCGACTAGCAATGCGTCTGGTTGGGTATCGCAGTTATCAAAATAATTAATGATGCCGCTATAGTCATTTAAAATATTAACATGTGCGCCCCATACGCGTAATTGTTTGGCGGCAATATTGGCGTTAAGTGTGCAGGCATCAATAATTAAAATATGTTTGTTATTAATTAAGTGGCTGGGTAAATCTTGCGCTTTAGTTAAACGGGGCTGTATTTTTATAGAAAACGAAAAAGTGCTGCCTTCATTTAGCATGCTGGTTACGCTTACTTCGCCATCCATTAGTTCACAAAGCTGCTTAACAATAGCTAGGCCAAGGCCTGTGCCGCCAAACTGGCGGGTGGTTGAGGCATCGGCCTGAGTGAATGAGTCGAATAGAGTTTTTTGTTTTTCTGCGTCTATTCCTATGCCGGTATCAATAATAGAGCAATGTAAAAAACTGCCATCGGTGGTTTCATCTATCTGCGTGGTCACCAGAATTTGCCCATCAATAGTAAACTTAACGGCATTGCCAATCAGGTTATTTAAAATTTGACGCAACCTATTCGGATCGCTAATTATTTCGCTGATAGTAATTTGGGTGGCATCTAAAATGAGATTGGTATTATTTTGCTCCACTTTAAGCGCAAACGACTCAACAACTTCACCAAGTAATTTAGGTAAGTTAAATTGCACATTTTCTATATCAAGTTTACCTGCTTCAATTTTAGAAAAGTCTAAAATGTCGTTAATTATATTTAACAGCGACTGAGCTGAAGATTGTGCAAGCTCAATATGGTGCTCTTGCTGTTGGTTGAGCTGAGTGCGCTTGATAATATTTAGCATGCCCAGTACGCCGTTCATGGGGGTTCTTATTTCGTGGCTCATACTGGCTAAAAATTCACTTTTAGCCATTACTGCTTGCTCTGCAGCTTCTTTGGCGGTGACTAGCTGTTGCTCTGTTTCAATACGTTGCTGACTTGAATGCAAGCTGCCCACGAGGGCGGCTACAGCAATTAAAAAGCTTTCTTCGTTACGTGACCACGGGCGCATTGAAGCACATTGCTCAGCGCATACTATGCCAATGGAGCCACTTCCCGCCGGTATGATTGCGCACAGCATGGCATTAATATTGAGCGGCGCAAAGTAATGCGCTTTAAGGGGTTTTAGTAGTGGGTGATTTTGGGCATCACTGGTGCTAAACACAGCGTGTTTTTCTATGGCTTCAAAAAAATCTGGCGCCTCTTTTTTAAGCCATACCGCATTATTATTACCCATTCTGTTTTCAATATTATGGGCTGCTATAGGGCTCAATGAGGTTTTTGAGCTATTAAAAAACCAAATACTGGCTTGCTCAATGTTTAAAGCATGGCAAATAGATTCAGTAATAACTTGTTTAGATTGGCTTAATTGGCCACTTAAAATAAGGTCGTTGGCTGTAAGCGACGCTAAAATTTCATTATGTAGGGCAATTTTGCTGTTTTCAAGCTCAATACGCTTACGGGTATCAATATTTTGCAATGAGCCAAATATTCTTACACAGCGCTCGTTTTTGCGCTCGGCTTCACCATGAATAAGCACCCACATTTCGCGCCCTTCAGAGTCAATTACTTCAAGTTCGGCTTCATAACTTTTGCCTTCTTTAATTGCAGATTCAACTAGCTGAGTGATACGTTCTCTGCTTTCACCGGCTTTAAAGTAATTTAAGTTTGTAGGCCAGGTAGGCTCTTTATTTAGCGGGTACTTAAATATTTTTTTGGTCATATCTGACCAATACACTTGTTTGGTTTCTAAATTAAATGACCACGCCCCAATTTGGGCAAGGTCACTCATTGCCTCCAGCATTTTTTCGTTTTGTTGCTGGCGGTTTAGCATTTTTAAAAAGAATAAGAACGCCCATATTAGTAATCCGCAAATAATTATAATGGCGATTCTAAGCGGCCATATAGTTGAAGGTGCGGGGCTCCAACCTTCTTTAGGGGCTACGTATAATTGCCAGCTTCCCCCTTGAAAATTAAGCGTAAAATCAAGCGGCTCTTGTGTGGTTATATTGTTATTGCCATAAAAAAACTCGCCTTTTTTGCCTAAACCATGACGCCCTTGAATAGCAATGTTGTAGTTTTTTTCAAGCTCTTTTATGCCTGAGTTTTTATATACTTTTTCAATGTCGAGCACCACCGATAACAACCCCCAAAAGCGGTTTTCGGGCGGAATATAAACAGGCACTCTGGCAATAAGGGCAATGTCGCCTTGCACTAGTTTAAGTGGTCCTGCCATAACAATAGTATTGGTATCACGGGCTCTAATGGCATCTAGGCGTTGGTTTTTGTTTTCTAAAAAGTTTAAGCCAATGGCTTTTTCGTTACCTTTTAGTGGGTAAGACATACGAATTATCATGTCGGGTGCACCACCAATATGGCGCAGCTCACTGGAGGTTTTAAACAAAGGCGCGGCAATTTGTTCAAACCGTGCTTGTTGTAACTCAGGTTCAGCTGACACAGCAACCGCTAATCCACGAACAAGCTGAATGTTTGATACCAAGGTGGCCTCTAGTTGTGCACGGTATGTACTTACTTGAGATAAAATTTGTAGGCGGTGGGCGTCTTTTGCGCGATTGTAGTTAATTCTATCTAACACAATGCTCACTAATATTATTAGCGTAAGCGATAACCAAAAGGTCAGCTTATAGTTGCTAATAGTGTTTTTTTTGTTGTTATTTTTTGGCGGCATTGGCTAAGTCATGCTGTTATTTTAGGCAATTTAACTATAGCTAATTTATTGTATAAATAAAAACGGCGCTGATAAATTAGCGCCGTTTTATTTTTATAATTAGTAGTTTAACTATTAAGCATCGGTTACTTCACGTGCCCAATGGTTTTGCTTAGCGACATGTAACTTACGGTAACCATCAAGTAGTGCTGCATGCTTTTTAAAGCCTTCAAGCGATAAACCTGGGAAGGTTAAACCATTAAATAATTTACGGCCTTCTGCTATTTCAATAGCCAGCGTTACGTTATCGCTGCCAAACATTAAACCCAGTGCATCTTGGTAGTCGGCGTAGTCGCGCTCGTCATCGTATTTAATTTCAAGAATGGCTTTTAAACAGCGGAAGTGACGCATTGCATCTTCGTTTACTTGGCCTGTGTGTAGTATCCAGTCTACCCAATCAATGGCTTCTTCGTTGCCTGCGGCTAAACATAAGTGCGCTTTAAGCTCACCAATACGCAGTGTATGCCATGGTGTATCGGCATCGGTGGCAAGGCCAATAAATTCAGCAGCACGAATAATATCGCTGTGGCCTGCTTCTTCTAGGCTGTCGTAAATGTCCATCCACTGCTGCGCATCGTACTGATCAAGCGATAGGAATGCTTCACGGAATTTAGCGCCTTCGTTGTTGTTACGCCAAATTAGTTCATCTACTGGGTAAATGTCTGACATACCTGGTACTAAAATACGACATGCATACACGTTTAAGTGTGTGTAATCCATAATGTAAATGTCGTGGCCCATGCTGTGAATTAAGTCAGTACAGAAATTGTATTCTTGCTCTGTTGTACCGCTAAAGTCCCAATGAACAAAGTCAAAGTCGGCGCCGGCACGGAAAAAGTCATGCGAGATTAAACCGCTTGAGTCGATAAAGTGCAGCTCAATGTTTTCAGGCGTTGCAACTTCATCGTTATCAAAAGTAGCTGGTTGGAACACATCAAGTTGATCAAGGCGACGACCTTGTAGTAGCTCGGTAACGGTACGCTCAAGGGCAACTTCAAATGATGGGTGAGCACCAAATGAGGCAAACACAGAGCCATCAACAGGGTTAATAAGCGTTACGCTCATTACAGGGTATTTACCGCCAAGTGATGCATCGGCAATACGTAAATGCAAACCATGGCTGCGTAGCTCTTCACACGCCTCGTGAATTTTAGGGTATTGCTTTACAACCTCTTCAGGGACGATAGGTAAACAAATACCTTCTGCGATAATACGGTTTTTAATGGCGCGCTCAAATACTTCTGATAGCCCTTGTACACGTGCTTCAAACTTAGTGTTACCTGCGCTCATGCCGTTAGAAACAAAAATATTACCAATTACGTTTACCGGAATGTATACGTCTTGGTTATCGCGTTGGCGTGTGTATGGCAATGTACAAATGCCGCGCTCGTTATTACCTGAGTTAAAGTCAAAAAGGTGTGAGGCATTAAGCTCACGCTCTGGGTCAAAGTAATCCCAAAGGCTTTCGTCCATTATGCCTTCTGGCACTTCATTGCCTTCAACTTTAAACCATTTCTCATTTGGATAATGAGTAAAGTCGCTGTTTGCAAATTCTTCACCTAAGTAAAAGTCGGCAAAAAAGTAATTACAGCTTAATCGTTCAAAGTATTCACCTAACGCAGAGGCGATAGATGCTTTATCGGTTGCGCCTTTACCATTGGTAAACATTACACCGCAGTCGCTGTCTTTTATATGAACTGAATAACAGTTAGCTACAGGGTTAAGCCAAAGTGCTTCTTCAACATTGATGTTTAGCGCTTTTAACTTGTTTTGCATGGTAGAGATAGACGATTCTAGGTCGCGGTCTTTACCTTTGATAAATGTTTTTTCAGTCATATGAGTCTCAACTAGATCTGCACAAAATGTGGAATGGCTATTATCGTGGATTTTGATGTTTATTTCACCCTTTGCGAGTAAGAACATTATTATTTAATAAAACTATGGTTATTATATGTGCAACAAATGGTGCAAAGGACAAATTAATGTTTAAAGTAATCAAATGGCTAGTGTTACTCGTTGTGGTTTTAGGGTTAGCTGGTACAGCGCTTGTGTATGGCGTATTAAGTTTAAGTATGCCCACACTTGATGGTAAAGGCCAAAGTACAGCAATTAATAAGCCGGTTACTATTTCGCGTGATGCACTAGGGCAGGCGGTTATAAAGGCCGAAAACCGCAATAGCGCCGCATACGGGTTAGGCTATGCGCATGGGCAAGACCGTTTTTTTCAAATGGACTTATTAAGACGTAACGCCGCAGGTGAGCTTAGTGAGTTATTTGGTAAAGCGGCCCTTGGGCTTGATAAAAAAATGCGCTTTCATCAATTGCGAAAACGCAGCCGCGCTATATTAAACACCTTACCCGAAAGCGATAAACAGCTATTAAACAGCTACGCCCAAGGTGTAAACGAAGGGCTGGCACAAGTTGGCTTTGCAAGCTTTGAGTATTTACTTACAGGCGGAGCGCAAAAACCATGGCAAAGTGAAGATAGCCTATTAGTTATATTTAGCATGTACCTTGATTTGCAAAGTGCCACCTTTGAGCGAGATGAAGCTCTCATACATATTGAGCAAGCATACGGGCAACACATGGTTGATTTTTTAACACAACCTAGCCAATACCAAGCGGCGCTTGATGGCAGTAAACTTGCCCCGTTTACAGGCACCATTCCTCAACTTCCAGAGCAAGCACAGCACACGGTTAAAAATATTCAGGCAAACCAAGAGCGCGGCAGCAATAACTGGGCAGTAACCGGTGCGCATACCCAAACGGGAGCAGCCATGCTCTCTGATGATATGCATTTATCTATGGCGGTGCCGGTTATTTGGTACAGGGCGCAGCTTAATTACACACAAAATGGCGAGCAAGCTCAGGTAACTGGCGTATCGCTACCCGGCGCCCCTGCTATTGTGGTGGGTACCAATAATAAAATTGCCTGGGGCTTTACTAACGGCTACATAGATACCGCTGATTGGATAGCGCTAAATGATGACAGTAAAACATGGCAAGTAAATGAGCCAATAGCGCTGCCAAATGATGAGGTAGAAAACTACCCATTAACGTTAAGCGAATATGGCCCAGTAAAATATATAAATAAACAGCCTTATGCACTTAGCTGGGCTGCACACCAACTTTATGCTGTAAACATGGACCTGCTCAAACTAGAGCAAGCCACTAGCGTAGATGATGCGCTAGATGTGGCAAGCGATGTGGGTATTCCGGTACAAAATTTAATGGTGGTAGATAGCCAAGGCAGTGCTGCATGGCAACATATTGGGGCTATACCGGCGCGTAAAACACCGAGTGAGCTAAGTGTTAATGCAAACGAATACTCACCCGACTGGCAGCAAAATGAGCATCAGCGCCCTTATGTTAAAAACCCGCAAAATGGGCGATTATGGACAGGTAATTCGCGCGTTGTGTCGGCCACTGATAATGCACGCTTTGGCAATGGCGGGTACGCGCTAGGCGCTCGCTCGAGCCAAATTCGTGATAGGTTATTTGAAAAACAAAGCTTTGCTGAGAGCGACTTTTACGCGCTACAGCTTGATAACCAAGCCCGCTTTTTAACGCCATGGCACACATTGCTACTTAATCAGCTTAAAAAAGACAAAGCCAAAAACGCACAGTACATAAGTGCACTTGAAAACTGGCAGCAATGCGCATGTGCAAGCTCGGTAGGTTATACCTTAGTTAAACACTACCGCAGCACATTAATTAATACTGTATTTGCAAGCATGGAGAACAAACTTAATGAGCAAGACGCCACGCTTAAATATGTAAAACGCGATCTAGAACCAGCTATATGGCAGCTTATTAAGGATAGACCGGGCTCATGGGTAAACCCTGAGTATAAAAATTGGGACGAGCAGTTATTAGGTGCATTTAGCCAAACAGTGACAGCACTTGGGGCTGAGTATGGGGATAACTTGCAAAATTGGCAGTGGGGTAAAGTAAATGCGCTTAATATTGAGCACCCGTTTGCTAAACAAATGCCCATACTGGCTAAGCTTTTAAATATGCCTGTAGCGCCAGCTTTTGGCGATAGCTACATGCCGGCTGTACAGGGCAAAAGCTTTGGTGCATCACAGCGCTTTATTGCCCAACCAGGGCATTTAGAAAACGCCATTATGGCAGTGCCCGGTGGGCAGTCGGGGCATCCGCTATCCGCGTTTTATCGTGCAGGCTTTAGTGACTACATTGAAGGTAAGCACACGCCTTTACTACCACAAACGCTAATACATCAAATAGTGATAGAGCCAGCACGATGAACTAAATTACAGTTAATCACGTTCTATATAATCATTAATAAATCAACAGAGAACTAAAATGAAAAAAATACTACCCGCATTAATAACAGGCTTATTACTTAGCAGTGCAACACATGCAGATGAAAATCCGGTAACGGCAGAAAAACTAAGCGACAGTGTGTATGTACTGTTTGGCCAAGGCGGTAACATTGCCGCAAGTGTAGGGGAAGATGGCATTTACATTATTGATGACCAATTTGCTAAGCTTTCAAACGACATTAAAAAAACCATTAGCGATTTAAAACCCGGTAGTGCAGAGTTTGTAATTAATACGCATCATCATGGCGACCACACTGGCGGCAACGAAAACTTTGCCAAAGCCGGTGCGCATGTCATTGCGCACGACAACGTACATAAGCGATTAGAAGAAAAACACGGTGCAAACTCAGATTACCTGCCACGCATTAGCTTTGGCCACGATTTAAAACTGCATTTTAATAACGAACACGCCCATGTAGTGCACTACGCCTATGCACATACCGACGGTGATTCGGTGATATTTTTTAATAACGATAACATAGTGCACATGGGCGATATTTACTTTAACTTTGGCAGCTTGCCGTTTGTTGATGTAGATAGCGGCGGCAGTGTTGACGGAATATTAGCAGCCGTAAATGACGTTATTAAGCAAATAGACGAGCGCACCATAGTGATACCCGGGCATGGGCCGGTAAGTGACCGTTCAGGGCTGGAAACGTATGCTAAACTTGTTAAAAAAGCCAAAGATTTAATGCTAAAAGCAATGCAAAATGACGCAAGCTTAGAGCAAGTACTAAAAGCCGATCCATTGGCAGAGCTTGGCCTTGAATACGCAGGCTGGTTGCCAAAAGAGAAAGTGACTACACTTTTTTATCGCAGCTTAAAGTAGTACGCGTAACGTAAAAAACATGATACAAAGCTGAGTGTACTTTAGCGTACATTCGGCTTTTATTTTATTATGCCCAAAGGAGTTGTGTATGTCGGCAGAAAAAACCCACCTAGAAATTTGTAACTTAACAAAAGAGCAGTATCCGCAAATTAAAACCTTGATGGATCAGGCTTATCCTGATTTAGGTGGCGCGTGGCCAAGCCATACTATTTTTAGATTGATAGATCAGTTCCCTGAAGGGCAAATAGGCATTGTAGATGATGGCGTGCTGGTGGGCTTAGCACTAAGCGTGCAAGTAGACTACGCGCGTTTTTCAAATCCTCACACATACGAAGACATAGCCGATGGGCACGACCGGGTATTTAGTGACTCCGATGGCGATGCACTATACGGTTTAGATGTAGCAATTAGCGAAACCCACCGAGGCATGCGCTTAGGGCGCAGATTATACGATGCCCGTAAAGAGCTGTGCCGCCAATATAACTTACGTGCTATTTTAGCCGGTGGCCGTATTCCGCGTTATTACAATCACAGTAGTGAAATGACGCCAATGGAATACATTGAAAAGGTTGACCAAAAAGAGCTTTACGACCCAATTTTAAGTTTTCAGCTCTCTAACGACTTTCAGGTAAAACGGTTACTTAAAAAGTACCTGCCGGAGGATCAAGAGTCTGTAGGTTACGCCACCTTGCTTGAGTGGAATAACATAATGTACGAGCCAACCGACACCGTGCTCGAATCAACTAAATCGATAGTGCGTATTGGTGCGGTGCAATGGCAAATGCGCTGTGTAGAGTCGGTTGACGAAATGCTCAAGCAGGTAGAATACTTTGTAGATACGGTATCTGACTACAAAAGCGATTTTATATTATTTCCGGAATTTTTTAACGCGCCACTTATGGGCTTAGGCGATCAGAATAATCAAACCGAAGCTATCCGCTATTTAGCCGAATATACCGAAACATTTAAAAACGCGATGTCGCGTATGGCAATAGAATATAACGCCAATATTATTACCGGCTCTATGCCGCTTGCCGAAGACGATAAAATTTATAACGTAAGTTACTTATGCCACCGTAGCGGTAAAATAGACGAGCAGCGAAAAATACATATAACCCCGCATGAGCAAAATGATTGGGTGATTCAAGGCGGTGACAAAATTGCCGTGTTTGACACCGATGCTGGGCGTGTAGGTATTCAAATTTGTTACGATGTAGAGTTTCCAGAGCTTTCGCGCATATTAGCCAAGCAGGGGCTTGATATACTCTTTGTGCCGTTTTGGACCGATACTAAAAATAGTTATTTACGGGTTCGTCACTGTGCGCAAGCGCGCGCAATCGAAAACGAATGTTATGTGGTTATTGCAGGCTCAGTGGGTAACTTACCTGAGGTAGAAAGCCTAGACGTACAGTACTCGCAATCGGCAGTTTTGACCCCGTCTGACTTTTCTTTTCCGCACGATGCAACATTAAATGAAGCCACACCTAATACTGAAATGTTACTATTCAGCGACCTTGATATGGATAAGCTAAAAATTCTTCATAGCGAAGGTACGGTGCGCAATTTAAAAGATCGCCGCGAAGATTTATACGACGTAATTTTGAAAAAGAGAGATGTTTAATGGCATGGGTTTATTTAGTCATTGCCGGCTTGCTTGAAATAGGCTGGCCAATTGGTTTAAAAATTTCACAAAATCCCGACACACGCTGGCAGGGTATAGTAATGGCCATTGCATTTTTAACAGCCAGTGGTTTTATGTTGTGGCTTGCACAAAAGCAAATATCAATGGGGACTTCCTACGCCGTATGGACCGGAATAGGTGCTGCGGGTACGTTTTTAGTGGGTATATTACTTTACGGTGATGCAGCCACGTTTGGCCGTATTGCTGGTGTACTCATGATTATTTGCGGTGTGATAACGCTAAAAATTAGCTCTTAAAAAGAGCGCTTAATACTCGCTTTAAACGTTATTAGCAGCCTATAGTAGCGCAGGTTTAAAAGCCTGCGCTTTTTTATGTTCTCAATTTGGCAGCATTACTAAAATAGCGGCAATGGCTATAAGTATTAAGCCCGCAGTATCTTGCTTTTTAAGTGGCTGTTTGAGCCAAAGTACAGCAATTAGTATGGTAAAAAATACCTCCACCTGACCAAGCGTTTTAACATACGCTACGTGCTGTAAACTCATCGCGCTAAACCAGCCAATAGAGCCTATACAGCTAAAAGTACTAATTGCGGCAGTGGTGCCTTTATATTGCCAAAGTTTGCCAACAGTGTGTGGCTCTTTTAGTAATAAATAGCCAAGTAATATAAGCGTTTGTAGGCTTATTACAAACAGTAAAACCCATGCAGCTGAGTGTGGAAACAATAACCCTGAATTTAAGCTCGCTTCACGCACCCACAGCGATGTAAGGGCAAAGCTGGTACCACAGGCAAGGCCAAGTAACGCTGTTTTAGCATCAAAGTGTTTTACGCTGGTTATGCCGCTAAGTAAAAGCACCGCAATAGCGCCTAAAAATACACCCAGCCAACCAAGAAGGCTGAGCGCAGAACCAAAAAACAATACCCCTAAAATAGCCGCTACTAATGCCTCACTTTTAGCAAGCCCTGCACCTATGGCGTAATTATTCATTTTAAACAGTTTTACCATTAAGCCGGTGGCGAGTATTTGCATAACACTTGCGCCAATAACAAACCCCCAAAAGGCATTATTAAACGTAGGCATGGCTGTGTCTTTATATTGATAAAGACCATACAAATACACTGCAGCAATAGGGCCGGCTAAAATAAAGCGCGAAAGGGTTACGCCAGCCACACTTGCATGTGCGCTTAATTTACTTTGTAGGGCATTTCGCCATGCTTGCATAAAGGCGGCTAAAAAAGTGAAAAAGATCCAGGTCATAGGGGTCGTCGGTAAAAAATAAGGTCTATAAGTTAACAATCTTTAGTTATTAATGCGATGCATTAAGGGTGATAGTGAATATTCATCACCTGCGACATTATGCCGCACTGCTTTATAGGTAAACTTAGCTATAGTAAGTATGATGTTATTGTTTAGCCGCCTGCGTATGTCATAAAACGTGTTGGCGGCTTTTTTGTGTATGTGTGTTATATGTATTGGTTAAATAACTAGGTTTTAAAATAAGAGAATAAATTATGACAACATTAGTAGTATGCGCATTACTTGCTGTATTAATGCCTTATTTTGCAAAAATACCAGTGGCCATTGCAATGGCAAAGCTTGGTCGATACGATAATAAACACCCGCGCTCTCAACAAGCAAAATTAACGGGCTTTGGTGCGCGAACGCTCGCTGCTCATCAAAATTGTTTTGAATCACTCGCTGTTTTTGCTGTTGCTATTGCGGTGGTACTGGGAACTAACTCGGTAAATGCAGTAACCGAAACCTTGGCGGTTACTCATATAGTTTCGCGTACTTTGTATTGCATTTTTTATTGGTTGAACTTAGATATTATACGTACGCTTGTATGGTTTATTGGCTTAGGCACTGCCATTGCCATGATTGTAGTGAGTATTTAATTTTATTGTTAAAACCACAAAGCAAGCGGCCTAAAAGGGCGCTTGCTTTGTGCTCTTGCATCACTCATTAGCCTTAATGCGATACTTTAATTCGCTCTATTAAATCGGTATTAGCAACCTCGCTGTTTATAGCAAAATCGAGCTGTACAAGTACATCATTAAAGCCTGACTCAGAGATTTTATACTCCCACTTTGCCAGCGCTTCTTTAGCTGATTTATCAAAAACGTCTGACGGCTTAGATTGAATGACACTAATGTTTTTTGTTCTGCCATTGGCGGCTATATCGTACTTTAATACAACCGAGCCGCTAATGCCTTGCTTAGCGGCTTGGGCTGGGTAGGCAGGTTCAATGCGTATTGTTGGTGAAATATGATCCTTTTTCGTTATTTCAGTTTGGGGCTGTTTTGCAATGGCTAAACCGCTAAGCATGCTTGTTGCTATTAGCAGTAAGCCACCTTTGGCTAGGCGAGAGTGATTGCCACTGTGCTTTATATTGGTAAGTCGTTGTAACATGGTTTTTTTATCTCCGTAGTGTGAATAAGCCATTAGGCCTGCGGGCGTTGCTGCCGCGCAGTTAACTAAGGCTTTGCTGTATAAAATGTGTTGGTGTGTGGTTTTATTGGCAAGTACCCGCTGATCACAAGTTAGCTCCTGCAAGCGTCTAAAGCTTGCGTAAGCCATCCAGGCGAGCGGGTTAAACCACATTAAAATAGTAGTCAGTAACAGCAGGGCATTTATTAGGTTATCTTTGCGTTTTATGTGCACAGCCTCATGCTCTAAAATAAGTGCCAAAATGGCTTTATCAAACTGGGTTTTGTAATTACTAGGCAGTATGAGCTTACTTTGCAAAATACCTACCACCATTGGCGATGCAATATGGTTACTGGTATAGGTTTTAATGTGTGAGGTTAGAGTGTGTTCGCTATTAATTAAATAATTGAGCTGCAGGTTTTTTATAAAGCGAATATGCACAACAAACGCTATGCTAAACAGCACTAGGCTAACCACTACATAAAGCACGGCCCAATTTAGGCCTAAGTTATTAATAAGGGGCTGGTTAGGCGTTATTAAATAATGGCTAATGGCGCTATTTTGTAGTGGCTTAATGTTACTTGGTAAGTTTGCAACCAGTAACGATACCGGGATTAGGCATACTAATTTATACACAAAGCCTGGGCCAAGCAGCCTTAAACTAAAACGCTCACATATAATAAACCCGCCAAGCATTATGCTGAGTAATAATTGCTGCTCTAGTAACCAGTTAAACAGGGTTTGAATATCCATAGCCACTCCTTACTTTTGGTTTTTTTCCCAGTCATCAATGACCTTTTTTAGCTCGTTTATATCTTGCTGCGAAAGCTGCTCTGATTTAGCAAACCCGCTTACCAGCGGCGCTATGCGGCCACTAAAAAAGCGCTCAATAAAGTTTTTGCTTTCTTTTAATGTGTAGTCGGCGCGCTCCATACAAGGAGTATAAATATATTGGCGGCCGTCTTTTTCAAAGGTCAGTGCGCCTTTTTTAACTAATCGACCCAGTAGGGTTTTAATGGTTTTTTCGTGCCATTGTTTGTCATCGCTTAAGCGCTCAATAATTTGGCTGGCGGTTGCTGGGTAATTAATCCAAAGCGCATCAAGCACGTCGAATTCTGCTTTTGATAACTCAATCATTTTATTGCCTACAAATGTAATCTTTAAGTTAAGACTACACCTGTAATCTATTTTTGCAAGGTTATTTTTTAACTTTTTATGATGTAATTAAGCGACTTGGTATTAGATTTTTGAAATATCTGTTTTATTAATTTGTATATAGTGGTTTTCAGGTAGGTTTAGGTTTGAGAGAGCGAGTTCGCTAAATTGCACTCTAAATAAATCAATTACTTTAAAGCCGCAGTAATGCGCCATTTTACGTATTTGTCTGTTAAGCCCTTGCTTTAAAATAATACTAAACTGGTTGTCAGCTATTTTTGTTACTTCACACGGTAAGGTTACTTGTTTATCGACGGGGATTCCTGCGGCCATTTTTTCGCAAAACGCGTTATTAATAGGTTTATCTACCGTGACTAAATAACGTTTGGGCTGGTGGAAGTCAGGGTGAATAAGTTGATTACAAAAATCTCCGTCGTTGGTCAAAATAAGCAAGCCACGAGAGTCTTTATCTAATCGGCCAATGGGGTAAACCCGAGTGAGGGTAGGTAAATGGTGAATAAGGCTGGCAGGGTCATTTTCATTTAATTTGCAGTCAATACCTACAGGCTTGTGGTACGCAAAATAAACCAAATCGGCAGCCCCTTTTACTGCTTGGCCATTAACTATTACGTCGTCTTGCTCATTAACGTGATCAATATGATTCGCTGGGCGATTATTTACCGTTACTCTCCCATCATCTATTAAGCGCGATGCTTGTTTTCGTGAGCACACACCAGCGTGAGCAATGTATTTAGCGAGTCGAATTTTATTGCTCATAAGCTTAAAAGGCAGTGATGTAATAATTTGATCGCGATTATAGCAAAGGTGCGTATCTGTAAAGTTACTTTTTATTAAAAGGCGATTGTTATGGGTATGAAATTTTCTGAGTTAAAAAGGCACGAACCATTACAAAAAGTGGTCGCGCACTCCCTTGAAATGGCGCTCTATCAGGTGTCTGTCATTATAAATAACGTAGAGTATTACGTTACTGAAGAAAATGGCGAGTTTGTTAAAGCGCTCAGCCCGCTGCATATTCAAAAACGTTTTGAAAAAATAGCCTATGCCGAAATGGTACTGCGACACACTAGCGCTTACGATGAAATGTGCGGCCAACCCGAAAAAACAAGCAGCAATTTGCTAGAAGTACCTTATGGAAAAAATAACCTTTTTTAATTAAGTTTGTTTGCTAGTATCTGCTTCTTTAAGGGCGGTACATGTATCAATTAAAAGCAGATAATACCGATGCGTTAAACTCAGCGCTTCGCACTAAAATAGTTGAATTTAACGCACAGCACTTTGATGCGCAAAGAGTGCCATTAGGCTATAAATTTGTTGATGAGCAAGGTGAGCTTGTTGCAGGTATTAGTGGGTGTGTGTTTGGAAATTGGCTGATGATTAGTTGGCTTTGGTGTAGCGATGTAGCGCGAGGTCAAGGGCTTGCAGATAAGTTACTAACGGCACTTGAACAATCAGCTGCTGAACTAGGTGCAACGACCGCTCAGCTCGATACGCTTGATTTTCAGGCCAAGCCTTTTTATGAAAAGCGCGGATACGTGGTTAAGTATCAGCTTAACAACTATCCGCGATCTGGTACGCGTTACTTTATGGAAAAAACGCTTTAATTTAGCAGCTTAGTGTTATTTCTCTTTTAGTGGCTCACCATCAAAGCTCAGGCCTAAAAATGGAGTCGCTTCTGGCGCTAACATAAACGTGCGAATGTTCATGTGATCATCGCCTTTAGGGTTTTGTAGTACGTCTTCGCGGTAAAACTTACCAAAGCAATCCAATGTATTTTGCTTGCTTAAATCGTTTAATTTAGCAAATGCAAAAATTTTACATGAGCCGTTGTTCTCGCTTGCAGAGCTAAGTAAGCCGTGGTTATTAAATCCACACGCGGTAAAATCGTAATTAGCTTCTATTACCGCCATGGTATCGCTAAATTGTATGCTTTTAGGGTTGTCTGCAAGTTGCTGTAAAAAATCGTTTAATAACATGTTTGTCCTTTTCTAACAGAAGATTCAAAGAGAAAAATTAATAGTCGTTGCTTGTAAGCTCTGCACTTAAAAGCTTTCCGTCATAAATATAAAAATAACCATCCCAGTGTTGAGAAGTAAATTCTGCTGAGTCAAAGAACTCGTCGTAATCGCCTAACTTAGCAAGGCTTGCAACAGGGTCGTTGTATTTTACGCCTGATAAGTTCCACTGTGTACTTTGGTTAATATAGCCAGCTAATGCAGCGAGCTTAATTTTAGCGGTTGAAAAGGGCTCCACAAGCTTTAATTTAGAAATGTAGCCGTTGCCTTCATATATAAACTCATAACAAGGAGTAATGATTATATTGTCATGATTTTCATTAACTACTTTAAGCGTTTTACTATTTTTGTGTTTTTTTAAGTATTCATCGGCCAATATTGTGCCGTTATAGCATTGAGTGTTGCTCTTTATATGTTCAACTAATTCACCGTGCGATATACCAACAACTCTTTGCTCTGACTTGTTAATAGATACTTTATAAGATGCGGTTTCCACTTCATCAAAACTGTTTTTTAATTTATTAATTGCTGGTTGGGTTAAATCTGTATCTAAGAAAATAGCCTGATCTGTACCGGTGCTTATTTGTAATTTTTCATTTGCCAAAGAAAGCTCATTATTTATCACCATAGGTAGTAGCGTTTCATGGAACTGATAACCTATAAATACATTGTTTTTAAAGTGAAAAGCATGATTTCTTCCATATACAAGTATTGCGTTATTGTTATCGCTTAGCGATAAACTAGCAAGTCCGAGAGACGCTAATACCTGCTCATAGCTACTGCCAAATTGGAGTCCAAAAAAGTTAGTGGGGGTGATGAGGGGGTTGTTAAATTGAGTAAACTTAGGGGAACTGTTTATGTCTAAAGTGACATCAATTGCATTCCCCTCAATGGTATTTGAGAGGCTGTGCTTGTGCACTCCAGAAATAAATAGCTCGCTAGTCATAGCGACTTGTTGATTGCAGTTTTTTGAGGGGGTGAGCTTAATAAGGTAATGTAATTTTTTTTGGGCTCTGCTTATTGTAGGAGTTTCAGCAGAGTGGCTGCTATTTGTAGTAAAGCGTTCCTCTACATATAGTTGCTCATGCTGTTGATTGTACTGTTCGCTATACTTATTCAGCGCTTTTTGTCTAAGGTTTTGTCTTTTTCTTTGATGGTTATCTAAATCTCTCAGTGTAGCGCTAAGGCTTATTTCTATTTCGGGTGAAATAGCCTCACAACTTTTGTCTTTTACAAAATAATTTGTTGCCTGAGCAGTACATTGCCAAAAACAAAGTAGTGTAAATAGTAGAGTACGCATAAACTTCCTTTTATTATTTTTTGTTTATTTAGCACTCAACTCTAACTCATCTGTTTGTTGATTTATATTAAATTTATATCTAGATAAAAAGTTCATTCCTAACAAACCTTGGCCGCGGGTGTTTTCAATACTGAGCACTTCAAAACCGTAAATAGTTTGCACCCCTACTTTAAACGACTCAATTTGGTAGCGTTTTACTCTAATTTGCCCATTCGCCGTGTTTACGGTTACATCGCCTAAATACAGTGGTCGGGGTGAAAGTTGGTTAAGCACGTCACTCGAAAGAGAAGTAATACTTGCGCCGGTATCTATCATTAGCTCTGTTTTAATTGAGCTATTTAGCTCGGTGCTAATTAAGTAATGTGCGCCGTAGGGGGTAAGTGCAATAAAGTCATCTTGCGATTGAGCTTTCTCTATCATTGCGTGTAAGGCTGTTACTTCGGCTTGTAGTGGGTGATTTGGTGGCATGCGCTCAATAGTTGTTAAGGCGCTAATAAAGTCCTCTAGTTGATAATAAGCATGAGCGAGTGCGTATAAAAAATGGCTATTGTCGTTTTGATAGTCCAGCCAAATTTGAGTTTGTTCACTAATTGTTTGCCAATTTTGCTGCTCACTCAAACTATGCAGTTCGTTAGTCGTTAAATGCACAAGGCGCCTATCTACAGGACCTTGTTGGTGCTTATTTAATAATGGGTAGAGCTCAAATAGCGCAATAATTGCGTTTTGCCGCTGCCCGCTTTTTACTAGGTAATCTACGTGTAAAGTGAGTAACTCGGTATTGTAAGGGTCTTTATTTAAAAGTGCATTTAACAATGACTGGCTAAGCGGTAGGTTTGTGTTTAGCCATTGCTTTAGTTGTGCTACCCACGAAGCGTATAAAGTATGTGCTTTTTTTGGAGCGCTTAGATTTAGTTGCTGATACGTATTTACAGCATCATCAAATTTGTGTTGTGTAAATTGCTGTTGAGCTTGGCTGAGCAGGTTACTTTTTGGCGCTTTGATGCTCTTGCCGCTGTGGATTTTGTGTGTGCCAACTACAGGCTGTTTTTGTGGCCACAATAAGTAAGCGTTTAGGCCAAGTGAGCCTATTAATAGCAAGGTAATTAGCTTGGTATAATGGCTCATTGCAACCTCTTCGTTCTATTTAGGCTATTTGATAAAGTGCGCTAAGGCATGAATATTCGCAATTTCAACATCGGCAAGGCCTTTGTAGTGATAAGCCGCGCCTTGGTCGTTTAACCAAACCGATTGGCAGCCTGCATTATTAGCGCCTTGTACGTCGGTATCTAGGCTATCGCCAATATGTAAAATTTCACTTTTAGCCACGTTTAAGTGCGCGGCGGCTTTATCAAACAGTGTACCGTGGGGTTTGGCTTTACCGTGCATACCAGCTTGCAATACTAGCGCAAATTTATCGCGTAAGTTAAAGCGCTCAATTTCAACATTGCCATTGGTTATTGCAACCAGCGTAAAGTGCTGGGCTAAGTTATCTAGCAGCTTTAGTACGTCGTCAGTTACCACTATTTTACTGCGCGCATCGGCAAAAGCGTTATAGGCAGCATCGGCATGATGCTCTACCTCTTGCTCATTTAAATCTAGCTTTGAAAGAGCTAAGCGAAGCGTATGTTGGCGCCATTTAGTTACATTATCAGCAAGCTCTGGTAACTGTAATACAGCCTCGTTGCGGCATTGTTGCCAGTATTTTGGGCCTTGTTGTAAGTAGCTGGGTAGCGCGTTTAAATAATCTTGCTGGGCTTTAACCGCGGCTTTTATTATGGGGTGGTTGTTATACAGGGTGTCGTCTAAGTCAAAGCTCATAACTGAAAAAGGGCGAGGAGCACGATTAAATCGGATCATAATTACATTCCTAATCGGTTTGTTTTTTAGCGCGCGGATGCGTGTTGTCGTACACTTTTGCTAAATGCTGAAAATCTAAATGCGTATATACTTGCGTAGCCGATAAACTACTGTGCCCTAATAATTCTTGCACAGCGCGTAAATCGCCAGATGATTCTAAAATATGAGAGGCAAACGAGTGGCGAAGTTTATGCGGGTGCACTTGTGAGCTAATGCCTTGTTTTATTCCCCACTCTTGCATGCGTAAGCGAACTTGGCGAACCGAAATACGATTTTTTTTACTGCTTAAAAACACCGCCATTTCGTCAGGCTTTGCAAATTGCCCTCGTATGTTGAGCCAATTTTTTAACGCTGTGAGCGCTTTGCGACCCACGGGAATGAGGCGCTCTTTGTTACCTTTACCTTTGACTAATATTTCGCCGCTTGCGGCGTTTATATCGCGTAAGTTGGTGCCAACTAACTCGCTAATGCGCAGTCCTGATGAGTACATAAGCTCCATCATAGCTTTGTCTCGTATGGCTAATGGGTCGTCATCGTTAATCTCTAGTAGGCTTGCCATCTGATCTACATCGAGATTTTTAGGTAAAGGCTTAGAAAATTTAGGCCCTTTAATGCCTTGTGCCGGGTTATGATAATGCGCGTGCTGAGCGATGTTTTTGGCTTTTAAAAATTTATACAAACTACGAATGCAGCTTAATTTTAAACTAATAGTGCGCCCACTTAATTGCTTTGAACGAAGCGCCATGCTGTAGCGGCGAATATGCTCGCCTTGTACGCCAAACCAGTCATCACATAATTTACTAAAATACAGGGCAGCAAAGTTTAGTTGGCTAACATACTGATTTACAGTGTGCTCTGAGTACTGTCTTTCGTACTTTAAATAGTCACTAAATAAATGAATGGGTGTACGCCAATGCTCACTTAATTGCTCAGTGTTAGGCGTCTCGTCGCTCATGCCAATTCCAACAGCCTAAGTTGCAATGCATGAACAAAATCAAGCACGAATAGGTTATCTTGTGCGGGTTCAAAATGGTTTTCATCATGGCTGCCAAAGGCCAATATAGCGACGGGTTTTTCAGCGCAACCAATAAGATAAATAGCAGATGATTGCGTGTTTTCGCAAAATAATAGCTCACGCTCTTGCTGATTAACGCGTCCTAAGTAGTGCCCAAATTGGCTAAGGCGGTGCTCAATAAGCCCATCTAAAGTGTTGTTGTATTTAACCAACCTACACTCGCTAATGTGTGGGCTGGTACAAATAATATTGCGCAAATTTGCGGCAAGCGTATTAAAGTCGTAGTTTGTCCACAGTTGGCGGTGGCATTGGCTAAACAAGCGATACACTAGCTCATTTTGCGTAGCGTGTTCGCTCATACTGTGTATTTGATTTTTTAACTGAGTATTGTGCTCGCGCAATTGGCGCTGTTGTATGTGCACAAGCGAGGTGGCGCCTTGCGTTTTGTGATGTAACTCAAGTTGTGCAAGCAGCTCTGGCTGCTCTATTAAAAAATCAGGGTGGCGCGCTAAATACTCAGCGACTTGCTCTTTTGTTAGCTCGCTCATAAGGCAACTTGCCCATCAAATACATGCTCGGCTGGGCCGGTCATGCGGACAGGGTGGCCTTCGCCGCTCCAACGTACTTGTAATGTGCCGCCGGGTAAATCAACTTGTACCGTGGTGTTAAGTTTGCTTTGAATGTGGCCAATTACCATTGCTGCGCAGGCACCCGTGCCACACGCTAGGGTTTCACTAACGCCGCGTTCCCACACTCTAAGTTTAATATGATCTTGCGATACCACTTGCATAAAGCCAATATTGGCACGATTTGGAAAACGTTCGTGGTTTTCAAGCAGCGGACCAAGCACCTCAACTTGTGCGGTAGCTATATCGTCAACTTCTAACACGCAATGCGGGTTACCCATAGACACAGCGCCACTAAATACAGTGTGCTCTTGAGCTCTTATTATATAAGTTAGTTCTCGCTTGCTGGCTTTAAGCGGGATTTTAGCAGGCTCAAAATTAGGATGGCCCATGTTTACCGTCACTTGCCCGTCTTTTTCTATGTATAGCGTGAGGTTGCCCGACTTAGTCGAGACACTAATTTTGTGCTTGTTAGTTAAGCCTTTCATGCGGACAAAGCGGGCAAAACAGCGTGCGCCATTTCCGCATTGTTCTACTTCATTGCCATCGGCATTAAATATACGGTAATGGAAGTCGAGATCAGGGGAGTAAGGGGCTTCAACCATAAGTAATTGGTCAAAGCCAATACCAAAGTGGCGATCAGCCAGTTTTTTGATTTGATCGCGAGACAAAAATACATTTTGTGTAATGTTATCAATTACAACAAAGTCGTTGCCTAAGCCGTGCATTTTGGAAAAATTAACTAACATAGCGCTCTAATTCGGGTTTGCTCTGCGCTAATCATGCCACAGAGCAGCGCCTTAACAAAAACGTTTATGGTAAAATTTTCTCACCTTGATAAAGGCTCTCGATGGTTTCGCGTTGGCGAATAAGGTGGTGTTGCTCACCATCTACCATTATTTCGGCCACGCGTGGGCGAGAGTTGTAGTTTGAACTCATTGTAAAACCATAGGCACCAGCACTTCGCTGCGCCAATAAGTCGCCTTGTTTAAGGGCTAGTTCGCGGTCTTTTCCTAAAAAGTCGCCGGTTTCGCACACTGGGCCCACAATATCAAAGTTATGTGTTGGGGTGTCGTCATCGCGCACCGATACAGGAATGATTTTTTGCCATGCCTGATAAAGCGAAGGGCGAAGCATGTCGTTCATACCCGCATCGACAATGGCAAAAAATTTATCTTGGTTTTGCTTAATAAATTCAACCTGTGTAACTAAAATTCCAGCATTAGCGGCTATAGCGCGCCCTGGCTCAAAAATAAGTTCAAGGTGTTTGTAATTGGCTAAGCGTTCGGTAACTTGCGCAGCATATTCACTTGGGTGGGGTGGCTGTTCATCATTGTAAGGAACGCCTAATCCGCCGCCAATATCTAAATGAGTAAGCTCAATACCATTTGCTTTAAGCTCATCTATTAATGCCATTAGCTTATCAAGCGCTTCTAAAAAAGGTTTAACCTCTGTTAATTGCGAGCCTATGTGGCAATCTACGCCGGTTACTTTTAGACCTGGTAAAGATGCCGCATGCTGATAAACGCTCACAGCCGTTTGAATATCGATACCAAACTTGTTTTCTTTTAAACCGGTAGAAATATACGGGTGTGTTTTAGCATCTATATCAGGGTTTACACGAATAGAAATAGGGGCTTCTAAATTTAACTCGCACGCTACCTCAGAAATACGCTCAAGCTCTGAGGCCGATTCAACGTTAAAACATTTAATGCCTAACTTTAGTGCATAAGCAATTTCGTCGGCGGTTTTAGCCACTCCTGAAAACACCACTTTACTGGCATCACCGCCAGCTTTTATCACACGCGCCAGCTCACCTTTAGACACTATGTCAAACCCTGAGCCTAAACGCGCTAATATATTTAATACTGCAATATTAGAATTGGCTTTAACTGCGTAGCACACCAAGCTTTTATGATTGTTAGTGGCATTTGCAAAGGCTAAATAATGGCGCTCAAAAGTAGCACGCGAGTACACATAACACGGCGTACCATAGTGCTGAGCAATTGTGGCAATGCTGACATCTTCGGCAAATAATTGATTGTTTTGATAGTTAAAATAATCCATTTATTGCTCCTGCACTTGCTCTGTGTTGGTTTTTTTTACGGGCGTTGGCTGTGCTGTATTAGGGGGTGTGTTTTGCTCAGCCTGTTGCTCTGGTAAATACAAAGGCCCGCTTTGGCCGCAGCCAGCTAATGCACTTAGCAGTAAAGTACTTATATATAGTCGTTTTAATTGTAAGGTATGTGTCGCTTTCATTAGATTAATACGGTTGCTGGCTTTATAATCGCAGAGTAACAGAATATCTAAAAAATGCAGCTATTCGCGGATGATTTTATTCCTGTTACACTAGCTGTATATAAACCGTACCCAATATTAGGCAGCTCGCCTGCAAAGGAAAATTACAATGACTGAACACGAATATCACCAATTAGCCGAAGCTCTTATGTTCACAATTGAAGAGCAAGTTGATGATTGCGAAGCAGATTTAGATTACGAATCGGCAGAGGGTATTTTAGAAATAATTTTCCCTGATAAAAGTAAAATTGTAATTAACAAACAAGCGCCTTTGCATCAAGTGTGGGTTGCGACTAAATTTAATGGCCACCATTTTGAAATGCGTGACGGCCAGTGGATTGATAACCGCTCTGGCGCAGAGTTTTGGGAGTTTATGAACCAAGCGTCTACTCGCCAAGCTGGCCAAGAAATTAAGTGGCAATCAAGCTTATGAGTTTAGAGTTTGCACAATATCCAGCGCAAGGTGAGCACAAAGCCACTGTTATTTGGTTACATGGTTTAGGCGACTCGGGCGATGGCTTTGCACCGGTTGCACCGCAACTTAACTTACCCAGTGAGCTTGGTATACGATTTATTTTTCCGCATGCGCCTATTCAACCGGTCACCATAAATGGTGGCATGGAAATGCGCTCGTGGTACGACATTAAATCTATAGAATTAGACAAACGTGCCGATGAACAAGGCGTGAGAGATTCAGCCGAAAAAGTGCAAGCCCTGATCAATCAAGAAATTGAAAATGGTATACCTGCCGATAAAATTATTTTGGCGGGCTTTTCGCAAGGGGGCGTGGTGTCTTTACATTTAGCGCCGCGATTTGAGCACAAACTTGCAGGTGTTATGGCGCTGTCTACTTATATGTGCGTGCCTGAAAAGCTAGCGCAAGAAGCAAAGCATACTGATTTAAATGTATTTATGGCTCATGGTAGCCAAGATAATGTAGTGCCGCATAGCGCGGGTAGAAGTGCGTTTGAAGTATTAACAGCACAGAACATGGATGTAAGCTGGCAAGAATACCCTATGGCTCATCAGGTTTGCGCAGAAGAACTGCAAGCTATTCGCCAATGGTTAATTGCCCGTTTAAGCTAATTTGGAGCCGCTGAGGTCAATATGAGTCAAAAAATAGTTATTAAAGCAAATGTAAAACGCGAACCACAAAATAGTGTACCTAATGTAAGCTACGAGTGGCATTGGCGTCGTATTGCGAGTGTTTCTATGTTGGTAGCAATGACCTCGGCAGCGGTTGTGTATGGCTTAACTAGCTCAGTAAATGCCGAGCAGGGCGAGCAACCTAATGAGCAATCGCCGTATTCACCTTTAAGCGACAACACAGCAGATAATGTTGAGCCCACGGTGAGTGTAAATGACGAGCAAGCGCGCCCAAATGAGCTTACAAATGATATAGCAGATGTTGCGCCAGCTGTGCTTGAAGGTGAAAGCGTTAATAATACTTCGTTAGCGCAAAGCAATAATGAGCAAACGAATAGAGAGCCAATTGCTAACGTTCAAAGCAATCAAGTTTCTGTTATTGAGCAATCAGATACTGAACTCGCTGAGCCTATCGCTAATCAGCCGCTTAATAGTACGCAGTTAAGCGCATCACCCAGTGAACTGCTTCCAGATATTGAAAACGACGACGGCTCGCTAACTAGCAGTGAAGGTTTTTCATCTAATGCGCACATTGCCAGTGTTGCGTTAGGCGCACAAATTGATACAGGTAAAATTAGCCGTGCAGTGCTTACTCGCAAAGTAAGTAAGCGCGAGCCCACTAATGTATTTGCTGCAGATATTCGCTTAAATCAGTTTGAAGAGGCGCTTTCGTTTTTTAGTGAGCTTAAAAACCTACAAGGCCAACAAGTAAAGCATGTATGGTCTTATGAGGGTGAAACCATGGCTGAGATTTCACTTAATGTTACCTCGCCGCGCTACAGAACGTACTCAACCAAAAATATTATGAATACACAAACAGGCCATTGGCGTGTAGATGTTGTTGATGAGCAAGGTAATTTAATTGCTCAAAAAGAATTTAGAATTTTAGCTAATTAAGCTTGGCTATTAGCTGTAACTATTTGGATACCCCTATGACAGAAAAAACAAAGTTAGTACGCATTGCAACCCGTAAAAGTGCTTTAGCGCTTTGGCAGGCTGAATTTGTAAAAGCACAGCTTGAGCATTTTCATACTGATGTGCGCGTAGAATTAGTCCCTATGTCTACTCAAGGGGATATTATTTTAGATACACCGCTTGCTAAAATTGGTGGTAAAGGCTTGTTTGTTAAAGAGCTTGAGCAAGCAATGTTAGATGGCCGCGCGGATATAGCAGTGCATTCAATGAAAGATGTACCCGTAGAATTTCCAGAAGGCTTAGCACTGCACACAATTTGTGAGCGTGAAGACCCGCGCGACGCGTTTGTATCAAATAATTTTGCCAATTTAAGCGAATTACCACAAGGCGCTGTAGTCGGTACTTCTAGCCTTCGTCGTCAGTGCCAAATTAGAGCTTTGCGCCCTGATTTAGTCATTAAAGACTTACGTGGTAATGTTAATACTCGTTTAGCTAAGCTAGATGATGGCCAGTACGATGCGATTATTTTAGCTGCAGCCGGACTGCTACGTTTAAAAATGGACGAGCGTATTGCTGATTATATTGAGCCTGAGGTATCTCTACCTGCTAACGGCCAAGGTGCTGTCGGCATTGAATGTCGTATTGACGATGAAGTAACAAAAGCCTTACTGGCCCCACTTGAGCATACCCAAACACGTATTCGTGTAAATGCAGAGCGTGCTATGAATCGTCATTTAGAAGGTGGCTGCCAAGTACCAATTGGTGCCTACGCATTAGTTGATGGCGAGCAAGTGCATTTACGCGGCCTCGTGGGCGCAGTAGATGGTAGTGAAATTTTACATGACGAAGTAACCGGTCATATAAATGATGCAGAAGCTATCGGTGTGCAGCTTGCTAAAAAGTTATTAGCGCAAGGCGCCGACAAAATATTAGCAGAAGTATATAGAGACGCATAAATGACACATATCCTGATAACTCGGCCCGAAGGAAAAGGCGCAGCCCTTGCTCAGCAACTTGAGCAAGCGGGTTATCAGGCGTCATTATTTCCTGTTTTAAAAATATCCTACCTTACGCCTTCTACTACCGAGCTAAGCCCGTTAATTAATGCCGATAAAATTATTTTTATCTCTCAAGATGCCGTTACTGCCCTTGCGCAATTAAAGCCAACAATAAATACCAAAGCACAATTTTACGCAGTAGGGCAGCAAACTGCAGATACTATTTACGCGTTATTTGGCGTGCGAGCAGCAGTGCCTAAACTACATGATTCTGAAGGGTTATTGGCGCTAAACTCGTTAGCTGAGGTTGATGGTAGCAATATTGTATTAGTAAAAGGCCAAGCGGGGCGCCCAGATATTGCCAAAACCTTAAAGGCGCGTGGGGCATTTTTAAATAACTGTGTGGTATACAAGCGCGAGCCAATAAGCGCTGTAAAAACCAACTGGACAGACCACTGGCAAAGCCTGAAAGTACAAGGTATAGTCATAACCAGTAATGCAGCAGTTGATGCAATATTTAATAACCTGACTGAACAACAGTTACAGTGGTTACAACAGTGCCGATTTTATGTTGCTAGCGAGCGTATAGCCGCTTATTTACAACAGCAACAGGTAAGCTCGGCTAATATACACATTGCCGCAGGGGCAAGCGATACCGCTATGTTTTCCTGCATAAAACAGCAAGGTAGCAAGATGAGCGAACAGTCAAAGCCAGTAACGGCAGATAACACACCAACCACTAAGGCAGCGGCCTCTGCACAAAAAAAAGAGGCAGCTAAAGCACACAGTAAACCACATAACGATAAGCAAAAAATAAGTAAATTAGCGGTATTAGCGCTGATCATTTCGCTTATTGTTGCCTGTGGTGTGGGGTATGAGTTTTACCAAAAACTCAATGCAGGTAAAGCCCAAAATGTAGCTGTTAATGAACTAAAAGAAGAAAACGCGTTATTGTCACAAGAGTTACAGGCGCTCAAGTCTGCGCAATCTAATCTTCAGCAAGCATTGTTCAATAGTGAGCAAAAAGTGGCAGCTGCGCTTAATGAAAGTGCAGAGAGTAACCAGCAACAATTAAAAGCAGCATTGCAACAAGCTCAGCAGCAAGGCGCTTCACTAAACCCGCAAGAAGTAACCAGCTTACAACGTATGGCTGAGTTTAAACTGTGGGCTGAAAAAGATTACCAAGGTGCCAGCGCTGTACTTAAACGCTTAGATGCCTTATTGAGTGAACACCCAGGTACTGTTGCAGTTCGCCAAGCAATAACACAAGACATTCAAACACTAGATAGCTTAAAACCTATCCCAACAGAAGCCATTTACTTAAAGCTTAATAGCGTGTTATCAAACATAGATAACCTTGCATTTAATGCCGTTAACATACCGCAAGAAGCAACAGAAATTGAAAAAAATGCCTTGAGTGAAGATGTAAGCGATTGGCAGCAAAACCTAAGTAATAGCTGGAATAAGCTAGTTGATAGCTTTATTACTATTCGCCAGCACGAAGGGGTTGCTATAGAGCCACTGCTAACCGATCAGGAGCGCCACTTAATTAATCAACGTATTAAATTAAATGTGACGCAAGCTCAAGATGCATTAATGAGCAAACAAGCGAGCATTTATTTTAGTGCCATAAGTGAGGCAAAGCGTCTTGTTAATGAGTACTTTAAACAAGATGACGAGACGACAAAAGTGGTTATAAATGCACTAACTAGCCTAGAAAAAGAGCCATTAAACTTTAACCCTGAAGTAAACCTACAAAGTACGCAGCAGGTTAAGGAGTGGGCGCAATGATAGGGCTTATAGTATTAATTGTTGCGATTGTTTTAGTTTTAGCGATTACGCCATTTGTACTGGATGAAAAAGGCTATGTGCTGATCTCGTTTAACAACACCACGATTGAAGGCACGATTGTATCGTTTTGTATTATGGCGGTAATTAGTGCAACAATTTTGTTTTTAACTTACAAATTAGTGCGCTATTTATTGTCGATTTATCATAATACTAAACATGGATTTTTTGCGCGTAGCGAAGAGCGAAAGCAAGCAGCTATAGAGCAAGCCTTATGGAGTGCGATAAACGATGATTACGAGCTTGTTGAGCAAACGTTATCAGGTAATAGTGTACCCAGTAAGTTTGAAGATATACGCTTAGCGCTATTAGCAAAAGCAGCGCTTGCTAATAACCAAACCGACAAAGCTCTAGAGCGTTTATTTGAAATTAGCCCAGAGCAGCAACTTAACGTTGCTAAACTTTGGATAGCCAGTGGCGATAGCAGCGCAATAGAATCACAAATGCGTGCTAACAGCGATTCAAAAAAAGCGACACCACTTGAGCTTAAGCTATACGCCGAAATACTTGTACAGCAACAGCACTTTAGTGCACTTGAAGACTTTTTACCGCGTTTACTTCGTAAAAAAGTCCTTAACGATGCGCAGTGGACACAGCTGTTTAATGCCTATTTTAATGCACAAGCTAGCGATAAAATCACTGAAAAATATAAACAACTTCCTAAAAAGCTACAAGCTCATGCTAATACAGCTTACTTAATGCAAATGGCTAAAGTGGGTCAGTTAAGTGCGATTGAAAGTGACTTAATTAAAATGGTGAAGCACGACGAGCAACATGCTCAGCTGGCTAATATATTAAGTAACGCCACCTCGGCAGAGGCTGTAAAGCTTCAAAGTAGTATTCAAGAGCGCCTGAAAAAAGATGATGCAAACAACGCATTATTACTCTCGCTTGCGTGTTTAGCTAATGCCCAAGGCGATTATGAGTTAGCCGCAAAGGTTTTTGATAAAGCCTTGAATATCGAAAACAAAAAGCAATTTGCTCAGCAAGCAGCGCTTAGCTATAAAAATACCGCACAAGCCGATAAAGCACTCGTTTTGTATCAATAAAGGCTACACTTATACTTTTGCAGCTTTGATATTCGGGAGCATTGGGTTGAAACACTTTTTCATTGTCACTGTAAGTTTAGCGTGCGCTTACTTTTTTACCGGATATTTCAGTAATTTACTATTAGCGATAGATGGCTACGCAGTGGCTGTGTGGCCGCCTTCGGGGATTGCGCTTGCTGGCTTTTTAATTTGGGGCAGAAAGAGCTTACTAGGTATTGTTTTAGGGGCTTTTTTTACTAACCTCATTCATTTAGAAAGCGCCTCAGCGATATTTCAGTTAAGTGTATTTATGCATGCTGCGGCTGTTACCTTTGCTGCTACTTTACAAGCATGGGTAGGTAGCCAATTGGTCACGAAAGTGATTAAAGCACCACTCGACTTATCTTCTTTAAAACACTGTATTCAAAGCCTCGTTGTTGCCGGCCCATTGTGCTGTGTTATAGCTGCAGGTGTAGGCACCAGCTTATTAATTTTTAATGGCGTTATTGTGTCTCAAGCCGGTTGGGATACGTTTATAGCGTGGTGGATAGGCGACAGTATTGGGGTGCTTGTTTTTACTCCGCTTATGCTGGCGGCATTTAATTATTCACAGGTAAATTATCGCCTACAAGTTATACTGCCCTCACTGTTAATTTATATGGTTATAAGTATTAGCTTTTATGGCGCGGCCAGTGTAAAAAAAGAAAAAAACATTCAAAAAGAAGAGCTGAAAATATTAGCCACTCAAGATGCTATCAACAATAAAATTAACGAAATAACCGCACACCTCGCCTTACTGGCGACCTTTTTTTCTAGTAGTGACGATGTGAGCTTTACTGAATTTAAGCAATTTACTTCTAAGCAGCTTAGTTACAGCGAAGAAATTTTAGCATTTGAGTGGGTGCCCTACTTACCAAGTGAAAACCTAGCTCAGTATATAGAGGCTAATAACAACACAGAGCTGGCTAAATATAGCTTAAAAGAAAGAGCAAAAGATGGCAGTTGGCAGGCCGTACCCCCACGAGATTTTTACTACCCCGTACAATACGCACATCCTTTGTCGGGAAATGAAGACGTAATTGGCTTTGATCTTGCCTCAAATGAGGTAAGGCGATCTGCATTAATAAAAGCAAAAGTGTTAAATGAGTTGGTGATCAGTGAGCCAATAAATTTAGTGCAAAACGAAGCTGAGCGCGGCGTGTTGTTTTTTCATCCGGTGTTTGGCAACAATATTACCGAAGACGATTTTAAAGGTTTTGTGGTAGCCGTTGTTAGTTTAGAAAGACTATCTAACGCGGTGTTATTTGATCAAAACAACGGCGTTGCAGTGAGCTTTACAGACACCACGACAGAGAATAATGCACAGCCTATTTTTATTGCCGATCATCAACAGCTATTGCCGTTAAAAGACTATAAGTTATTGGTAGGTAAGCGGGTGTGGCAGGTGGAGCTGCATCAGCCAATGCAGCGAGAGTCGTGGTTAGTTTACTGGCTTGCGCAAATAGCCGGCATGTTATTTGTTTGGCTGCTTATTACCTTTTTAATATCGGTAACGGGTACCAATATTCGTATACGTGAGCAGGTAGCAAAACAAACTAAAATTTTACGCTTAGAAAAGCAAAAGGCCGATGAAGCCAATGAAATAAAAAGCCAGTTTTTAGCAAATATGAGCCACGAAGTTCGCACGCCTATTAATGGTATTAAAGGGCTGCATTATTTAGCCCTACAGCAAAACGATTGGCAGCAAGCTCGCAGTTATATTGAACAAGCGGATGGGGCACTGGGCGTATTGCTAAGAGTATTAAATGATGTGCTCGATTTTTCTAAAATGGAAGCAGGCAAACTTGATTTAATTCAAGAGCCAATTGATGTAGGCACACTCAGTGAAGAAGTGGCCAATTTACTGCAGTTTGATATAGAAGCAAAGTCGCTAGAATTTATGCTTGATTACGATAAATCAAGTAACTTGGTTATTAACACCGACCCAATACGCTTAAAACAAGTTTTGCTAAACCTAATCAATAATGCCATTAAGTTTACAGCCAAAGGCAGCATCACGCTTAAAGTGTGGCAATCTAAAAAAATGACTTACTTTAGCGTTAACGATACCGGTATTGGTATTAGTAAAGAGGCACAAAAACAGCTCTTTAAACCGTTTGCACAAGCAGATAGCTCTACCTCGCGTCAATATGGCGGCACGGGCTTGGGTTTAAGTATATGCAAAAAGCTTGTAGAGTTGATGGGTGGAGAAATTGATTTAATAAGCCACGAAGGGCACGGTTCTACGTTTACCTTTAGCTTACCAATTTATTCGCCGCTACCAAAGGCTGAGCAAATAAAGCAACAATATGATGAGATAGATGTTAGTACGCTTTCTTTTGCAGATTATAAATTATTACTTGTTGAAGATAACCCATTAAATCAGCACGTCGCGAGCGCTATTTTAAAAACCAAAGGGTGCGTTGCTGATATTGCTAATGATGGTTTTGAGGCGATTGAAAAGCTGACAGAGCATACCTACGACATTGTGCTTATGGATATACAAATGCCAAAAATGGATGGCCTTGAAGCCACGCGAGTTATTCGTAATGAACTTGGTTTGTTTGACCTACCTATTATTGGCTTATCTGCTAATGCCCACGATGACGATGTTAAAAAAGCAGTTGCCAGCGGTATGGATAATTATATTACTAAACCCATTGAAGCAAATACCTTATTTAAAACACTCTGGCATCACTTAGCTCATCAAAATAAGTGAATAAAAACCTAATTTTGTTCACTTTTTGAGTAAAAAGCAGACATATGACCGCTAATATTTACTTTAACTGCTCTACACTTGAAAAATAACTGTACCTGCGTATCATGCGCGCAATTTTAACCTAACCGAGTCGCTATTATGATAAATAAAAAATTACCTCTGCTAGATATTCATCGTCATTTAGATGGCAATGTACGTGCGCAAACCATACTAGAGCTTGGTCGACAGTTTAATATTACGCTACCTGCTGATAACGTAGAGGCGCTTATCCCTCACGTGCAAGTTATTGATCCTGAGCCTGATTTAATGGCATTTTTGCAAAAGCTCGACTGGGGGGTAACGGTACTGGGCGACTACGACGCCTGTAGACGCATTGCAGTTGAAAACATAGAAGATGCTCAAGCGCAGGGACTTGATTATGTAGAGCTTCGCTTTAGCCCGTATTATATGGCACAAAGCCAAGGTTTACACCCGCAAGGGGTGGTTGAGGCCGTGGTTGATGGTATTAAATCGGCTACTCAAGGCGCAAATATTAAAGCAAACTTAATTGGTATTATGTCGCGTACTTACGGTGTTAAAACTTGCCAGCAGGAGCTTGACGCATTACTTGCCTTTAAAAATGATTTAGTGGCGATTGATTTAGCCGGAGATGAAATTGGTTTTCCGGGAGAGCTTTTTGTCGAACAATTTAAGCAAGTAAGAGACGCTTACCTAGCCGCTACCATTCATGCCGGTGAAGCGCTGGGCGCAGCGAGTATTTGGCAAGCCATTAATGAATTAGGTGCAAGCCGTATAGGCCATGGGGTAAAAGCAATTGAAGACCCTAAACTAATGGACTACCTGCGCGATAACCGCATTGGTATTGAGTCGTGCTTAACCAGTAATATTCAAACCAGTACCGTAAACGATTTAGCTAAACACCCCCTTAAACAGTTTTTAGATCACGGTATTTTAGCGTGTATAAATACCGACGATCCGGCTGTAGAGGGCATTGAAATTGAGCATGAATATTTAGTGGCTGCGCCAAAGGCGGGTTTAACACAAGCCGATATGCATAAGGCACAAGCTAATGCCTTAGAGATTGCATTTTTAAGCGACAGCGATAAAAACGCATTAACTGCGCTTGCTGCAGCACGTTAAATACGCTTAATACAAAAAATGCCGCTTATTAGCGGCATTTTTATGTTAGCTTACTTTTGTTTGGCAGCTCACGTAATTATCAAACAGTGCTTTTAATACATCGCTTCGGCCAATTAGCCCTATCACGGTATCACCCTCAACAACGGGGTAGTTTTTTGGCTTTCCTGTTTTCATTTGCTCTGCAAGCTCGATAATGTTGGTATCGGCATTAACGGTTACAACCTCGGTTTGCATAAGCTGCGAAACTTTTACAACGCCATCGCAAAAATAGCTGCTTCGCATTAATGGTTTTAACAGCTCTTGCTCAGATATAAAGCCAACCAGCGATTTATTGTCATCAAATACTGGTGCACCTAATAAGTTAAACTTTTGCAGCTCACTAATGGCGGTGGTCATTTCGGTATTTGGGGTAATGTGTGGCAACTTACGTTGCATAAAATCTTTTACTTTTGTATTTAACATTTGGGTCTCTCCCGCTGATGTTCTATACAAAGTATGGTTTATAGATAGGAATTTAGGAAATTGTTTATACTGATTAAAGTAATAGGTTATACCAATTAATAGCTTAAATTTGATAGAAATAACAAAGGCGCCATGGGGCGCCTTTGTATTATAAATAAAAATTTATTTTATAAACGCGAATGCATCGGCGTACATGTTTTCGCGAACAGCGCCGTGAGCAATAAAGTCATCCCGGACAATGCCAATCATGTCAAAGCGACCAGCCATATAAATGTCGTAAGGTTCTAACGACACAATATCTTGCATGACTGCTTTGTGTACAAACCCGGTGTGGCCTTGCCAATTAGCAGATGGGTTTTCTACAACAGGAATAAATTCAAAGTGCTCGTTACTCTCTGCCCATGCTTGCATTTCGCTGTGAGCATACAATGCAGACTCTTCTTTAACACCCCAGTAAAATAATACCGGGCGGTCGCAGTTAATTTCAGCTAAGTGATCAGCCATTGATTTTGCATAAGAAAAACCAGTGCCGCCAGCCAATAAAATAATAGGGCGCTCGCATTGAAGGCGTAGTTGCGATACACCAAGGCCGGCTTCTATATCTACCGGTGTATTATTTTGATGCGCATTACGCAAATGCTCAAGCGATTGCATTGCGTATGAATCGGCTTTAGATGCGCCAATATGAAGCTCTATTTCATCACATTGCGATGGACGACTTGCAATCGAAAATGCGCGCTTGTCTTTTTCGCCAAGTACAAGTTGCATGTATTGGCCAGCTTCAAACGTAACAGGTTGTTGAGGCTTTAAAATTACTTTATGAACAAATTCTGTAAGTGGGCTGATGGCAACAACTTCAGCTTTTAATGTTTGCATTTTTTACCTTTTAGCAGCGTTTACGCAGATATGCAGTTAAGTGGAGCAATATTAACATATCTGCGGGGTTATTTTATAGCCTGTTTATATTCACTAAGCGTGCTTAAAGTATATCGAGGCTTTGCCAAATTTCGTCAACACGATCTTTTGTCGCTTTATCCATGACAATTGGCTCGCCCCATTCGCGGTCGGTTTCACCTGGCCACTTATTTGTTGCATCCATGCCCATTTTTGAGCCAAGCCCAGATACCGGCGATGCAAAATCGAGGTAATCTATTGGCGTGTTTTCAATTAATGTGGTGTCGCGCGCAGGGTCCATACGGGTAGTGATGGCCCAAATAACATCGTTCCAGTCACGGGCATTTACATCATCATCGCAAACAATAACAAACTTAGTGTACATAAACTGACGTAAAAACGACCATACGCCCATCATGACGCGCTTAGCATGGCCTGGGTATTGTTTTTTCATGGTTACCACGGCCATACGGTAAGAGCAGCCTTCGGGTGGCAAATAAAAGTCGACGATTTCTGGAAATTGCTTTTGCAATATAGGCACAAACACTTCGTTTAATGCCACACCTAAAATAGCTGGCTCATCAGGTGGACGGCCGGTAAATGTACTGTGGTAAATTGGGTTTTTACGGTGTGTTAAATGGGTCACTGTCATCACAGGAAAGTCATCAACTTCATTGTAATAACCAGTGTGATCGCCATATGGCCCCTCGGGAGCCATTTCGCCAGGCATAATGTAGCCTTCAAGTACTATTTCGGCACTGGCAGGGACCTGTAAGTCATTTGAAATTGACTTAACCACTTCTGTTTTACTACCACGCAGTAACCCAGCAAAGGCATATTCGCTTAACGTGTCTGGCACAGGTGTCACCGCACCTAAAATAGTGGCAGGATCAGCCCCTAATGCAACCGAAACCGGGTAAGGCTCGCCAGGGTTTTCTTTACACCATTCTTGAAAATCGAGTGCGCCACCGCGATGCGATAACCAACGCATAATTATTTTATTTTTACCTAATAGCTGCTGGCGGTAAATACCCAAATTTTGGCGCTTTTTATAAGGCCCTTTGGTAACGGTTAAACCCCAAGTAATAAGGGGAGCGGCATCTCCAGGCCAACAATGCTGTATTGGTAACTTAGTTAAATCTACCTCGTCACCTTCTAGAACAACTTGTTGGCACGGTGCTTTTTTAACTTCTTTAGCCGGCATATTGAGTACTTGTTTAAATACCGGAATTTGCCCTAGTGCTTCTTTAATCCCTTTTGGTGGCTCGGGCTCTTTTAAAAAAGCGAGTAGCGTGCCAACTTCACGCAGCTCGCTTACATCTTCTTGGCCCATGCCCATAGCAACGCGTTTAGGTGTACCAAATAAGTTTGCAAGCACAGGCATACTGTGACCTTTTGGGTTTTCGAACAATAATGCGGGGCCTTTAGCACGTAATGTACGGTCGGCTATTTCGGTCATTTCAAGATACGGGTCGATTTCTTGAGTAATTCGTTTAAGTTCGCCTTTTTTTTCAAGCAAATCGATAAAATCACGTAAATCTTTATATTTCATGGTAGGCCGCTACTAAGCAAAAAGTGAAAGTATTATACCCAACTAAACAACAAATGCATGTGCAGTTGTTTAGCGTAAAAACAGGCTATTTATTACGATGAGAAAAAAGAAAAAGTTTAAATCGCGAACGACAAAATTATAAGGCGTCGGCTTGTTGAAGTTGGCAATGGTATTTATTACCTGAAACAATCAGCATGGCTTCATCGGCTTTAGACCAAAATAGCACTCGCTCATTAATATACTTTACCCCTGATGCGCTCGGCTCTTTATTAAGCGTATATGTTTGCTCATTTAAAGTAAGTGTTGCCCCCGCTCCTTGGTGGGCTAATTCTACTACGCGCTCGTTGCATAAGTAGTGGGTACTTTTAGACTCATTACTACAGGCTGATAAAACCAGCATGCTTGTAAAAATAACCACCAATGCTTTCATTAATATCCCCTAAGTAAGTTTGCCATTGATAAAAATCAGTGCGTTTAATCAGCATAACAAAGCAAAATTAACCGTTGGTGAAAATTACGGATTACGCTATGTTGATAGCATTATTTTTTAGCTAGGAAGCAACATGGCAGGCATTAACCTTTTAACATTACTTGATGATATAACCACCTTACTTGATGACATTGCCACAATGAGTAAAGTCGCCACTAAAAAAACAGCCGGTGTACTTGGTGACGACTTAGCACTTAATGCTCAGCAAGTTACAGGGGTTACAGCCGACCGCGAATTACCTGTAGTTTGGGCTGTGGCAAAGGGCTCATTTTTAAATAAAGCCATTTTGGTGCCTGGTGCATTGCTCATAAGTGTATGGCTGCCTTGGTTAATAACCCCGCTGCTAATAATCGGTGGCTTATTTTTATGTTTTGAAGGCGCTGAGAAAGTATTTACTCGGTTTTTACCTCACCCCGAAAAAGAGGCTGATGAGTCGCAACAATTAGACCCAGCTGAGTATGAAAAGCAAAAAGTAAAAGGAGCCATACGCACCGACTTTATTCTCTCTGCCGAAATTATAGTGATCACCTTAGGAACGGTTGCAGGTGCCACACTTGTAAATCAGGCGCTTGTATTATGTGTTATAGCCGTATTAATGACCATAGGTGTATACGGCCTTGTAGCCGGTATTGTAAAGCTTGATGACGCGGGGTTGTACTTGCTTAATCAATCAAAGGTGTCGGCTAATAAATTTAAAGAGATGCTTGGTAAGGGGTTATTAGCTGCAGCACCAAGGCTTATGCAATTTTTAGCCTTTGCCGGCACGGTGGCCATGTTTTTAGTCGGTGGCGGCATTTTATCCCACGGTATTGAGCTACTACATCATTGGCAATTAGAAGTAATAGCCATAGGCAAGTCGTTATTAAATGGCACCGGCGAAACATTAGCCCCCCTTATATTTGACGGATTACTAGGAGTAGTAGCAGGGCTATGCATTGTTATTCTGCATTTAGTTTGGAGTAAGCTTACTAACCCTAAGCATTAGATTTATAACCCTATTAATTTACGCCTGTTTACATAAAGGGAAGAAGTATGGTGTATATTTTTGTTAAAAGTATGTAACATAAAAGCTCAATCAAAAATAAATAAAAGGAACTTTAATGAATAAGTTTTTGGCTTGTCTGTCTTTATTGCTGGCTAGTATTTTTAGCTCTCATACTACAGCAAGTAACGACTTGGTACCGATAGAAAGCTTTAGTAAAGATATAGAGTTTGCAGGTGTGAAAATTTCACCTGATGGAAAATACTTAGCTGTAATAACTCGCCCTGAAGGAAAAAATGTATTAATGGTGCTAAGCACTGATACATTTAAAGTAAGTCATGCAATTAGGTTTCCTAATGATGCCCAGGTTGGTAATTATTATTGGGTTAACAATGAAAGAATTGTACTGGCTAAAGAGTACATTAAAGGCTGGAAAGATCATCCCGAATTTCATGGTGAGCTTTTTGGTGTAAATGCTGATGGTAGCCAAGGCAAATACCTAGTGGGTTACCAAGGTGAAATGCAAACAGGAACCCGTATAAAAAAAGCGACACCCATACTAGGTACTTCTTATGTACTAGACCCGCTTATTCATGATAGGCGTAAAATGCTGATCCTGACCTACCCATGGAGCGCTTCAAATGAGCCGCATACAATAGTTTATGAAGTTGATATTTACAGTGGAAAGCGAAAAAGAGTCGCTCGCTCACCATCAAGAATGGCAGGCTTTTTAACAGATCATGATGGTAATGTGCGTGTTGCTGTTTCAAACGATGATTACATTAACCAAAAAATTTATACCCGTGAGAAGTCAGGTAGTGAATGGCAACAGCTTGATTTAGGAGAGTTAAAATACACTGATATTAGCCTCCATGCGTTTGATAGTACGGGGGCTTCTGTTTATGTTACAGCGTCAGAAAATGGCGAAGCAAAGGGGCTTTATAAACTAAATTTAGAGAGCAAAAAGTTTGAGCTTTTACATAAAGAACCACAGGTCTCTCCAAAAAAAGTGTGGGTAGATGAAGTTTCTAAAGAATTATTCGCAATTGAAAATGAGCTTGGCTATCCTGCCTATTCCTTTATAAATAATTCACATAAAAGTGAGCGCTTAAAGGCATTAATACAATCGCTTCAAGGGCAGCAAGTTCAGCTTGTTAGTAGTACTAAAGATGGTGAGAAGAGTATTATCTTTGCGTCAAGCGATACTAATCCTGGCAGTTACTACTTGTTCGATGCCAAAAAGAATAGCTTACGCTTTTTGTTTGCGACTAAAAGCTGGATCAAGCCAAGTGAAATGGCTATAACCAAACCTGTAAATTATAAAGCGCGAGATGGCTTAACAATATACGGATATTTAACCATCCCTAATAATACTGATGAGAAAAACTTACCTTTAGTTGTTATGCCTCACGGTGGGCCTCATGGACCGAGAGATTGGTGGGGCTATGAGAGCGAAGCTCAGCTATTAGCCAGTAGAGGCATTGCAGTACTCAAAGTTAACTTTAGAGGTTCTGGTGGCTTTGGCCGCAACTTTGAACATGCCGGACATAAAAAATGGGGTGCTGAAATACAATACGACATTATTGACGGTGTAAAATACTTAATAGAGCAAGGCACTGTAAATGAAGATAATATTTGTATAATGGGCGCAAGTTTTGGTGGCTATTCGGCACTACAAAGTGCAATTTTAGAACCTGATATGTTTCAGTGTGCTATTGGTGTCGTTGGGGTGTACGATTTACCGCTAATGTTTGAAGAAGGCGATATCTCTGAACGTGACAGTGGACAGCGCTATCTTAAAAGCGCGCTTGGTACTGATGAGGCACTGTTAAAGCGTTTTTCACCTAGCTACAACATAGACAAGCTTAAAGCGCCAGTTTTAATTGTACATGGTGGGCAGGATGAAAGAGCACCAATTGAGCAAGCTGAGTCTTTAGTTGCAGCGCTAAAAAAAGAAAACCATCCTTACATATACGAGTTACTTGAAGATGAAGGGCATGGCTTTTATAAAGCAGAGCACAGAACGCGCTACTACAAGCAGGTACTTAACTTTTTAGATGAGCATATGACTTTCTAATTATAAGTATGAACGAAGATTGAAAATGGCCAGTTAAACTGGCCATTTTTTATTTGCAGTTTGCTTTATCGCACATTTCCTCTAATTCTATTTTAGCTTTGCTATTACCTTGCGCTATTGCCTGCTCATACCAATGTTTTGCTGTTTGTACATTTTGAGTCACGCCTTGTCCATCTCGGTACATTTGCGCAAGATTGAGCTGCCCCCATTGCGAGCCGGCATTTGCGGCTAGAGTAAAACTCTCAAGCGCATCGCTATACTGTTCGTTTTTAAAATACGTAATGCCCTGTTGGTTATTTTTGTCGAGCTTTAAGCCTTTATATAGCGGTTTTGGTTTTGGCGGAAACATTACAAAACCACCATATAAACTGTTTGCTGAGGGGCGCAGTACATCGTAAATCACCCCGTCGCTGTAAAGTCTTTTTACTTCGCTACGAGGCAAAGTAATTTTGTCATCTGAGAAGTAACCTCTTTGTACTAATAAGCTGGTACGCATTGCAGTAGTAATGCCTTTGTTGCGCTTATAGCTGTAGTTACTTACTTGAAACGTAATAAACTGCTCGTCAAAACTTAAAACTTGCGCAACTTTTAAGTTGGTGAGTGTCCATGGCTCATGAGTAAATTTATCAGCGTGTACTAAATACGTATCGTAGGCTTTAGGGTTAGTTAAGTAGCTTTGCTTTTGCGCTTGCGCTGCAGCGTGTTGTTGGTAAAAAAATAGCCCCACCCATAACGCTAAAAATACCCCTATAAAGTATTTAGGTAGAGTGAAAATTTCAAACATCGGTAACTGCTTTAACTTTACAGGCGCATTATGGCCGCATTGATAGCATTCGTATTTATAGTTTAGTGCTAAAGGTAGAACCGGAATAACCGTAAAGCGTAAAAAACGACTTTGGTTTATTAGATGATAGGCGCGGCTATGGCAGTTAGGGCAGCACTGTGTTTGTGCAAAATGAGGAAACGACTGACTCGTATTGAAAAGCAACATGCCCGCACACTCCTTGTTTTATTTAATTTATATAAAGGTAAAACAAGGAGTGCGTTTATCAAAGCGACAAACTGTAAGTAAGTATGTCAGTTATTAGTTAGCCTGCGCTTTCGGTTGAATTGTTGTTTTGGCATCTGCTGCCATTAACGCAAATACAGCATAGGCAGCGGTATTTTGGCGCAGTTTAGCAGGCGTTACTTTATCGAGAGTGTCATCAGCTGTGTGATGGTAATCAAAGTAATCAGTGCCATCTTGGGCCAACTCAAATATAGGTGCCGACACCGCTTTTTTAAATGGGATTAAATCCGGCCCGCCGTTAGCCTGGTTTTTACCAATGTACTCAATGTTTAACGCAGCCAGCTCTTTTGCTATGGCACGCACTACTGGCAGAGAAGCCGCATTAACATTTGACTCAAAACCATATACTACATCGGCGCCAAAGTCCGACTCAGCAGCTGCAACTATATTGTGTAAGTCACTTTTGTGTTGTGCAAAGTAAGCTTTTGCACCCCAAAGTCCAAGCTCTTCTGCTGCAAACAGTACAACACGAATACTGCGCTTAGGGCGTTTAACATCGCTAATGTGTTTAGCCGCAGCCATTGTTAGCGCAACACCTGCACCATCATCTAATGCGCCAGTGCCTAAATCCCACGAGTCTAGGTGGCCGCCAATTAACACATATTGTTCTGGGTTTTCGGTGCCATTAAATTGGCCTATAACGTTATAGCTTGTGCCTTCTCCTAGGCTTTGTGTTTGTACATTTATATTAACCGTTACCTTTTTGTTTAAGGCCACTAAGCGCGCTATTTGATCCGCATCCGGGTTGGCAATAGTTACGTTAGGTATTTTTTTAACCCCTTCTTTATAGTAACTACCACCAGTGTGAGCAAAGCGATGGTGAGCTGTGCTCACTGAGCGCATCATGTAAGCAACCGCGCCTTTTTTTGCAGCTTCAATTGCGCCTGTGGCACGTGCTTTTACTGCGGGGCCGTATCCGTTGCCGTCTATGTCGCGGTTCATGCGGTAATTAATATAGGCAATTTTACCTTCTAAGCTATTTGCTGGTGCTGCAATTAGCTCATCCAATGTTTCAAACAACACAACCGGTGCACTAATGCCATCATCAGGTGTGCTTACACTGTTACCCAGCGCAGTTAAATGCAGAGGTTGCTCACTTGGGGTGAGTATTTTTCCGCTTTCGCTATAACGGCGCCATTTTGGAAATGTTGCTTCTTCAAGCCATACTTTATCAAAACCAAGTTCGTTAAATTTTGCTTTAGCCCATGCTACTGCTTTTTTATCGTTTTCAGTGCCGGGTAAGCGAGGGCCAACTTCTGTTGTGAGTGACTCGAGTAGCTCGTAGCTTAAATGGCTTTTAAGTGCAGCAGTGCGCACCTCATCAACCTGTTGTAATTGCGTTGTGGTGAATTCTGCATTGTTTGCGCTAACGCTGAGGCTGCTAGTCATTAGTAGCGCTGTAATAATTTTTTTCATATAGAGTAAGCCTTTTTATAATTAAGTGTATTAGAGCACTTTTTAAAGGCTTTAAAAAATAGATGAGATGAATGCAGTGGTGTTTTTAATAGGCAGTAAAAAGCCCGCACAATTATTATTGTGCGGGCTTTATAAGTATAAGTTTTATAACTTAAAAGCTAAATTGAGCTGCTAGGCGTACATTGGTGCCTTCGCCAATAGTTACATTACCATTACCGCCGCCACCTAAGTAATCAGTATCAAATAGATTTTCAACGTTAAGGCGAAGATTTATATCGGTGTTACTCATGTTAAACTTATAAGTTGCACCAACATCTATACGTGTATAGGCATCTTTGGTAATAGAATTATCGCTATCTGCAAAGCGTTCACCTTCATAAAAAGCACCGGCATTAAACGCAATGGTGTCGTTTAACTCATAGCGTGTCCAAAGTGATGCAGACCATTTAGGGGCATCGGTAGGTCGTTTACCTTGTAGATTTTCGTTCGCTCTTTCATAGTTAGCATCTAAATACATTGCAGATGCCATAACAAATAAACGGTCAGTTGCTGCACCTTGTGCTGCCATTTCAAAACCTTTATGACGCTGTTCACCAACTTGGTTTGTTTCAGTGGTAATTGAGCCGATAGGTGTTTCAAGTTGTTCTGTAACTAAGGTTCCATTTTTACTTATATCGAAAATAGCACCGCTAAGCATTAAACGCTCATCAAATAGCTGCCATTTAATACCAAGCTCTCTTTGTTCAGAGGTGACAGCATCTATTTTCATACCAAAGTTGATATCTTCTTCGTTAGTAATGGTTTCGTTTTGTGGCTCAAAACCTTCTGTATAACTGGCATAAATAGTTGCAGATGCATTCGGGTGATAAAGTACGCCGAATTTAGGCAAAAACGACTCGTTATTTTGTCCTTCACGTGTTTGCTTATCAAAGCGACCGCCAACAGACACTTGCCATTGTGGTGAAAAAGTAATTAAATCTTGGGCGTATACACCGTAGTAGTCATATTCAGTTTCGCTTTTAGTGAGATCAGTTTTATAGCTGACATCTGGGCGGGCAGGTTCATTTTGGCCTGCTGTAAAACTAAATGAATCAGCAGATGTGCGTAGTTGACCATAATAGTAGTCAAGCGAGTTCGCACCGATTAGAAATTGGTGTTGTATGCCAGCCGTTTCAAATTCACCAATAAAATCAATAAATGCAGTGGTGAATTGCCAATCATCAAAACGATCGTATGGGTTCGAAGTGTATGTATTCGTTTGTGAGATGTAAGAATTTCGACTAGGAGATGACTCAAAACGCTGGCGCTCAAATGTTTGCTCGTTGTAACCAAGCTTAACTTGCCAGTGATCGTTTAAGTACACTTCAAAATCTACGCCTAAGTTTTCTACCGTTATGTCGGTAAATGCCCAAGACATATCGCGAATGGTTTTGTCATCGCCAATCACATTAGCGTTGTCATCTATCCATGCACCTGTATCAAGGCCTGCTTCATCGTCTGTGCGGTCGTAATGCACGCGTACTAATGCGTTATCGCTTAAATCGTAATCAACAATTACAGCGCCTAAAAAGCGGTCGCGTTCACGGTTTTCGCCGTTTTGGTATTCGCGCCAGTAATCAACATCTTGTTTTACTAAAATACCGCGTGCACGTAAATCTTCAGCGTCGGTAAGTGCACCAGCCGCGTCTAGCATGAAGCGGGTAGAGCCATGTTGGTCTACATCTGCACTGGCGTTAAATAATGTGGTTGCTGTAGGCTTTTTTGTCACCATGTTTATCAAGCCACCTGGACCTGATTGTCCGTATAAAATACTTGATGGGCCTTTAATAACTTCTACTTGTTGTAGAATTTCAATCGGTTGCTGGTAGTGAGACCAATGTTGGTGCCCATCACGTAAGTAGCCTGTTGAAGAGCTAAGCTCAAAGCCACGTAAGTTAAATACTTCACGGTTACGTTGTTGAGAGCCGGCAGTTAAACTTGCATCGTTAGTAAGCACTTCGCCAAGAGTGGTTGCTAATTGCTCGCTAATTATTGTATCGCTAATAACAGTGACTGATTGCGCTGTTTCTAACAATGACGCTGATGTTCTCATTGCTCCGTTGGCGTTGTCGACTTTGTAGTCGTTGAAATAGCTGCCTTTAACTTCAATTCGCTCTAGGTCAGTAGGGGCGGCAAAGGCGCTTGTGCTAATGGCACCAACAAGTGCTACGTACAGTGAGTTTAGTTTCATCAATTACATCCAGTGTTAGGGTGTTAAAATTTTTGGAGATCTTAATGAAAACTAGTATCATTTGCAACTTTTTTATTAACAAGGATTAACGCATCGTAAAATAATGGTCATCGGGTATTAATGGTTGCCTTATCTGAATTCTGCTATTATACAGCTCATATTTTGGGGCTAAGCCCTGTGTTGTTTTTATTATTTTGGAATTAATTGTGACTTCTACTGCATTTTCATCTTTGGCTTTACCTGCTGGTTTAGTTGATAATTTATCAACACTTGGCTACTCGCAAATGACGCCTGTACAAGCGCAAAGCTTACCGCCAGTTTTGGCAGGTAAAGATATAATTGCGCAAGCAAAAACCGGTTCAGGTAAAACAGCTGCTTTTAGTTTAGGTGTGTTAGCTAAATTAAATGTAAAACGTTTTCGTATTCAATCGCTTGTACTTTGTCCAACGCGCGAACTGGCCGAGCAAGTGGCGGTAGAAATGCGCAAACTTGCCCGCGGTATTCACAATATTAAAATTTTAACCTTGTGTGGCGGGGTTTCTATTGGCCCACAAATAGGCTCGCTTGAGCATGGCGCGCACATTATTGTGGGTACTCCTGGGCGAGTGGACGATCATATTCGTAAAGGCACACTACGTTTAGACGATGTTGAAACGCTGGTACTTGATGAGGCAGATCAAATGCTCGATATGGGTTTTCAAGATACCCTTGATGCCATTATTGAGCGCATACCGCAAAATCGTCAAACGTTGTTATTTAGTGCAACCTTTCCGCGTGCAATTGAAGCTATTGCAAAGCGCGTATTAAAAAATCCAGAGATGATAAAAGTAGAAGAAGAGCAAGAAAAAAGCACAATAAAGCAATACTTTTACAAAATGGATAACAACAAACAGCGTTACTCAACGCTTAAATTATTACTGCTTAAATTTACACCACAAAGCTGTGTTGTTTTTTGTAATACCAAGGTAGAAACACAACAAGTTTGTGATGATTTAGCAAGTGAAGGCTTTAGCGCAGTGGCGTTGCACGGTGATTTAGAGCAGCGTGATCGCGAGCGTACGTTAATTCATTTTGCTAATAAGAGCGCCTCAATATTAGTTGCTACCGATGTTGCCGCGCGTGGCTTAGATATTGACGACATGGATATGGTAATAAATTACCACTTAGCACACGACCCACAAACCCATGTACACCGTGTAGGGCGCACAGGCCGAGCGGGTAAAAAAGGCATTGCATGCTCTATTTACGGTGAGGCTGAGCAGTTTAAAGTGGCGCAAATAGGCGACCATTACGAACGAGACTTTTTGCCAGAGCCAATGCCTGCTTTTAGTTTATTAGAAAAGCCGCCTTACAAGCCTGAAATGGTTACCCTAATGATCGACTCGGGCAAAAAGCAAAAAGTGCGCGCTGGTGATATTTTAGGTGCACTTACTGGCAAAGATGGTGTTGCAGGACGCCAAGTAGGTAAAATAAATGTACTCGATAACGTTGCCTTTGTAGCCGTTGAGCGCAATGCATCAAAACCTGCGCTACGTAAATTAACCGAGGGCAATATTAAAGGACGTAAAATTCGTGCCCGTCGCCTTACCCGTTAATTACCTGTTTTGAGCAGCTAGCTTTAGCTGCTCATACTCGGCTCTTATTTGTCTAAATTTACATGCACTCCCAGTTTGCTTATCGGGATGATGTTTTAATGCCAATTGCCGCCAGCGCTTTTGTAGCATAGCCAGGCTAAAGTTTGGCGGTAGTTGCCAAGCCTTAAGTAATGGCTCAATTTGCCCAACTGGTTGCTTTATTAGTGGGTTAAATTGCTGCCAAAAACTATCTAATAATGCCTCTATGTCTTTGGCACTGGTGTCGTAGTTTTCCCAGTTTAAATAGTAACCTTTTAAATGGGATTGTGTTGCTACATTGCTACTTGGCTCTGTAAGTTCAATATGTAATGACGATATAATTAAGTGCTTGGGTAATAGCTGTGTTTGCAGCTCAAATAAAGCATTCATAATTAAAAAATTCTTTTTAAATAAATTTTGCTCAGGGTTTGCATCTAAAGGTGGTAACACCCCTTGTTGAGCGAGCGTTGCAGCTAAGGTATGAACTTTCCAAACACGCTGAGTTAAAAGTAGCTCAAAAATCTCATCAATCAGGGGGTTAAGCATTGTTTGCACTCGTTTTGTTGTGTATCTTCAATAAAGATTACACTGACTAAAGCTAAAGTTTGAAGGAATAATATTATGCAAGGCAAATTGAAGTGCCTTTTATTTGTTTTATGTTGTGTGTTCATACTGCCAAGCTTTGCTCAAAATAGTGTATCTTTATTTGATGAATTTAAAAAAGAGCAGCAGTGGGACGTAAAACTCACGCTCGGTAATGCACTGCTTGAAGCAAAAAATATTACAGAATCCCAAAAGGTCAGTGTGTATTCTGAACTTGCCGATTTAGCCTTCTCCTCAGATGATTTTGAAAATGCCCTGCTGTATTTTAAAAAATTAGAACAGCACACTTCCTTAAACTACCTACCAGATATGCACTTTAGAGCCATTAAAATGCAAGGCGTTGTGTTTTATTTTCAGGGATATTTTCAGCAAGCTATTGTTGAATATAGCCGCGCCATGGTGATTGTTGAAAAAAACAATAAGCAAGTAGAGCTTGCAAACCTGCTAAGTAATATTGGTTTAGCGTACTTTGAAATGAATAATATGGAGCTAACGCTCGAATATTATTTAAAAGCAAAAGAGATTTATGAGAAAAAGGGCAGTGCTCAAGACCAAGCTGATATTTTGCTAAATATCGCAGGGGTGTACATAAGGTTATCGCGTTACGAAAGCGCCATTTTATTTTATAAAGAAGTACTTAAAGTTTATCAAAAATTAGCTGATACCAGCGGCATAGCGCAAGTTAACAATAATTTAGGGGTTGCTTACTACGAAAGTTCGCAATTTGATTTAGCGCTGCATTATTACCAAATGGCACTGCGCTATTATATTTCTACCAATGATTATAATAAGTTATCTACCCAATATACTAATTTAGCAAACATCAATTTAATTCTTAATAACGTGGATGTTGCCTACGAGCAAGCTAAATTGGGGGTGCAAAATGCCCTTAAAATTGCCAATCACAGTTTAGAGCTTAACGCCTTACATGCACTGGCTAAAATACAATTTGTGAGAGGCGAGCTTGCTGATTCGCAAAAAAGCTTAGATAAAGCAACCGATTTGGCCACACAATATAATAGTGTGCGTATAAAGCGCGATGCTTTTGGTACACGCTCGCTCCTAGAGGCAAGCAAAGGCAACTACGCTGAGGCATTAACTCTGCACGAAAAGTTTGTAGCAGAGCAGCGCGGTATAAATAGCGAAACAATTACCAGCGCCTTAGCTGTATTACAAAATCAATTTAAAGCTACTCAGTTAAATCAAGAAATTCAAAAGCTGAAGCAAGAACGAAAAGTACAAAAGTTAAAAATGAGCCAACGTTCGCAGCTTACGGTTTTTATTTTTGTTTTATTATTTTTAGTAATTGTAACGGGCACCGCGCTTTATCGTCGGGGCGCCGAAAAGCGTGCTAAGCAGTTATTAAAAGAACAAGTCGCGCAGCGTACAGCAGAGCTACAAGCTATTGCCCAAGAGCTACGAGAAGCAAATGATGTTAAAAGCCAGTTTTTGGCAAATATTAGCCATGAAATTAGAACCCCGCTCACCGCTATTTTAGGCCAAACAGATGATTTAATTAATGGTTTGTACGAGCCTGAAAACCTACAAGACGAATTAAAAATAATTCAACGACATAGCGATCACTTAAAAAGTTTAATTAATGACGTACTTGATTTAAGTAAAATAGAAGCAAACAGATTAGAGCTTAATATTTCGTGCTTTGACATAGTGCAGCTAGTTAGCGATGTGCATGCCATGTTTATTACGCAGGCTAAGGCGAAGCATTTACAAATTCGTTTTGATAACCATGTAGGCAATGCGTTTTATACCAAGCTTGATTTAATGCGGGTGAAGCAAATACTCATTAATTTATGTGCTAATGCTGTTAAGTTTACTCAGGCGGGGCAGGTTGTTGTGTCTTTAAACAAAACCGAGCAAGGGCTTGTTTTTATAGTTAAAGACACCGGTATTGGCATGAATTCATCACAGCTAAAACAAATATTTGAATGCTTTAGCCAAGCCGATAACAGTATTAGCCGCCGCTTTGGTGGCACCGGATTAGGGCTTAGTTTGTCTCAACAGCTAGCCTCTATGATGGGCGGCTATATTAGCGTACAAAGTGAGTTTAAGCGCGGAAGTCAGTTTTCGCTGTTTTTACCCTGTGTAGAGGTCGAAAAAGAGCTAGATGAGTACGAACATGTAAGCGCCGCTGAACAGGTTAAGCAGTTAACCGGGCGCGTAGTACTGGCTGAGGATCATCCCGACAATCGCAGACTCATAAGTCGTTATTTACGTTCTATGGGGCTTGAAGTTATTGCGGTAGAAAATGGCGAGCAAGCGGTTGAGAAGTGCCTACAAATATACCCAGACCTCGTGCTGCTTGATATACAAATGCCTATTATGGACGGGCGCGCTGCGTTTTCGTTGTTGCAACAGTGCGGCTTTCAAGCGCCTATTTTTGCTTTAACGGCCAATGCAATGAGCCATGAAGTTGATGATTATCTTGCCCTAGGGTTTACAGGGTATTTAGGTAAGCCATTAGATAAAAACGCGTTTTATAACACCCTTTCCCAGCATTTAGGTGAAGCAAAACAAGAGGCAGCCTATACAGCTAAGATAGACATGAGCGACTTAGTAACAAGTTTTAAGCAAAGCTTCACGTTTGAAAGCGAAACCATAAGTCAGCACCATAATAGTAATGACCTAGAGGCACTACAAAAAGACAGCCATCGTATTTTAGGTGCTGCGCAAATGTTTGCGTTAGACGATATTGCCAAAGCCGCTAAAAATCTCGATATGGCTTTACTCAATAAACAAAGCCAAAGTAAAGAACACATTCAAAAGCTTGTAGATGAATTACAGCGTGTACTTAAAAAATATAACGAGAGTTAATGATACCAATCGTGTTAGGTTATTAGGCATTTATAGCGACAGATAAATAAAGTGGTAATAAGGCATGAATTTTGACACGTAGTTGCTCTACATAATAAATTTATAACGCCATTAACGCTTTATTTAGTATGCTAGAAAGGCTAAATATCTAAGCCGATTGGTATTTCGTTTAAACATAAAAAAAGCGCCCTAGGCGCTTTTTTTATGTAACGAAAACGCGCTTATTGGCGTTTCATCGAATCGAAGAATTCATCGTTCGTTTTGCTCATAGAAAGCTTATCAATTAAGAATTCCATTGCATCAATCTCTGACATTTCATGAACAATCTTACGTAAAATCCACAGCTTTTGTAGCTCATCTGGCTTAGTAAGTAGTTCTTCACGACGCGTACCAGAGCGGTTAAAGTCGATGGCAGGGAATACACGCTTTTCAGCAATCTTACGATTTAAGTGTAGTTCCATGTTACCGGTACCTTTAAACTCTTCGTAGATAACTTCATCCATTTTAGAGCCAGTGTCGATAAGAGCTGTAGCTATAATCGTTAAGCTACCGCCTTCTTCAACATTACGTGCAGCACCAAAGAAGCGCTTAGGCTTGTGCAGTGCGTTAGCATCAACACCACCGGTAAGTACTTTACCTGATGAAGGAATAACGGTGTTGTAAGCACGCGCTAAACGGGTGATTGAATCAAGCAAGATAACCACATCTTTTTTGTGCTCAACTAAACGTTTTGCTTTTTCAATAACCATTTCTGCAACTTGTACGTGGCGAGAAGCTGGCTCATCAAACGTTGATGCAATAACTTCACCTTTAACGAGGCGTTGCATCTCGGTTACTTCCTCCGGACGCTCATCAATAAGTAAAACCATTAATGTAACATCTGGGTGATTGTGAGTAATTGATTGTGCAATGTTTTGCAGTAGCATTGTTTTACCCGCTTTAGGCGGTGCTACTAACAAACCACGTTGCCCACGGCCAATTGGAGATGCTAAATCAAGTACACGAGCGGTAATGTCTTCTTTACTGCCGTTACCGCGTTCCATACGAAAACGTTCGTTTGCATGTAGTGGGGTAAGGTTTTCAAAAAGAATTTTAGTGCGAGAGTTTTCAGGTTTATCGAAGTTAACTTCATTTACTTTTAATAAAGCAAAGTAGCGTTCGCCATCTTTAGGTGGACGAATAAGCCCTGAAATAGAATCGCCAGTACGCATGCTGAAACGGCGAATTTGGCTTGGAGATACATAAATATCATCTGGGCCAGCTAAGTAAGATGCTTCTGATGATCTTAAAAAACCAAA
>NZ_DCYU01000141.1:0-3809 GCF_002331165.1 Pseudoalteromonas sp. UBA2102 | reverse complement strand
CCATCTTGTAAAATCTCTAGTACACCGCCACCGAAGATGTTCTCTCCGCCTTTGGCGTGTGCTTTAAGAATGGCAAAAATGATATCTTGCTTTCTTAAGCGGGCTACGTTTTCGAGCCCCATGGACTCAGCTAAGTTTACAAGTTCTTTTATAGACTTGTCTTTTAATTCGCGTAAATGCATATTGGTGGGTTCTTTATTACAATTGTCATACTCAAAATCGCTTTGATAGTTGAGTGAGGTTTGTTGAATATAACTAAGGATTAGTTGGCTTTATAAACTAGCAGTTCACTGGCATAGCGTCCAGTCTTTATACAAAATAAACACAAAAAAAGGGCAAAAACGCCCTTTTTTTTAATTTTTACTTAGATATTGTTTTCTAAGAACTCAATAAGTTGAGTTTTAGAAAGCGCACCAACTTTCGTTGCAGCTACTTGGCCGTCTTTAAAAAGAAGCAGAGTAGGAATACCACGAATACCAAATTTAGGCGGTGTACCCGCGTTTTGGTCAATGTTTAATTTAGCAACTGTTACACGGCTTTCGTATTCATCAGCTACTTCATTAAGGATAGGGGCGATCATTTTACAAGGTCCGCACCACTCAGCCCAAAAATCTACTAGTACAGGCTTGTCTGATTGTAATACGTCAGCTTCAAAGCTATCGTCAGTAATTTGGATTATTTTCTCGCTCATTGCGCTCTCCGATTTAGTTAGGCGAAATATTTAGTGCGTATTTAAACACTCTTGTTTCTTATTGCAAGTTTAAACGTTATGCTTAAACGCTATGACTAAGACACATTTGACCGATAAAAAGTTTTCAGACTTTGCTATCGCACCGGAAGTGGTTGCCGGTTTAACCGAAAGTGGGTTTGAATATTGCACACCCATTCAAGCAAAATGCCTACCTTTTATTTGTGACGGACGCGATATCGCGGGCCAAGCACAAACAGGTACGGGCAAAACGTTGGCGTTTTTAACAGCCACGTGCCATCGGTTATTACAATCTAGCAAAGCACCTAGTAAACATCCAAGAGCCCTGATCATGGCCCCGACTCGGGAGCTTGCGATTCAGATACACAAAGATGCTAAAATTTTAGCGCCGCACTGTAATCTTAACTTAGGTTTAGTATATGGTGGCGAAGATTACGAAAAACAACGTGCGCAATTAGAAAAAGGCGTTGATATTTTAATTGGTACTACAGGTCGCCTAATCGATTTGTACAAGCAAGGCTGTTACACCCTTAATGAAATTGAGGTAGTTGTGCTTGATGAAGCCGATCGTATGTTCGATTTAGGCTTTATAAAAGACATTCGTTACATGTTCCGCCGTATGCCAGATACAGCAGATAGATTAAACCTATTATTTTCTGCCACGCTTTCTTATCGCGTGCAAGAACTTGCCTTTGAACATATGACCAACCCTGAGCACGTTCAAATCGAGCCAGACGTTAAAACAGGTAAGCGAATTAAAGAAGAGCTATTTCATCCTTCTCAAGAAGATAAAATTAAGCTGCTATTAACTTTAATTGAGGAAGAATGGCCAGAGAAAGCCATTGTGTTTGCCAATACAAAGCACAGCTGTGAAACAGTGTATGCCTGGTTAAAAGCCGATGGCCACCGAGTAGGTATGCTCACTGGCGATGTAAACCAGAAAAAACGCCAATCTATATTAGCGCAATTCACCAAAGGCGAATTAGACTTTTTAGTGGCAACCGATGTGGCAGCACGTGGGCTACATATCCCTGAGGTAAGTCATGTATTTAACTTTGACCTCCCAGATGATTGTGAAGATTACGTTCACCGTATAGGCCGTACAGGTCGTGCGGGCGCATCAGGTCATGCAATTAGCTTTGCATGTGAGCAGTACGCTTATAACCTGCATGAAATAGAAGAGTATATAGAGCACAGCATTCCTTTATCACATTATGATAAAACCGCATTGCTAGATGATTTAACAAAGCCTACTATTCAAAGAAAGCGCAACTATTCTACAGGCCCACGTAATCGTAGTAATAATAACGGACGTCGCCCAAATAATAGTTACCAAAAAGGACGGTCGTAACTCGGCCGTTACTGTACGTAGTAGTAACTAGAGGTTTTTGAACGGTGGGGCAATTTAAACCGCAAAAAAATGTGTATGCAGTCATTGATTTAGGCTCAAATAGCTTTCATATGCTAATTGCTAAATCAATTGCTGGCGGCCTACAAACTATAGGCCGCGTTAAACGCAAAGTAAGATTAGCCGCAGGGCTTGATAAAGATAACGTATTAAGCACTGAGGCAATGCAGCGAGGCTGGGAGTGCCTTGCACTTTTTGCTGAGCGCCTACAAGACATTCCAAAACAAAATATAACCATAGTAGCAACGGCCACATTACGTCTTGCGACGAATGCCGATGTTTTCAAAGCACAAGCCGAAAAAATCTTAGGCCATACTATTAATGTAATAAGTGGTGAGCTAGAAGCACGCACTATTTATAAAGGCGTAGCACACACTTCATCATGCACTGGCAAGCAGCTAGTTATTGATATTGGTGGTGCAAGTACCGAAGTCGTTATAGGTAAGGGCTTTGAGGCACTGCACTATAAAAGCTTAAATATGGGGTGCGTTACTTATTTAGAGCGCTATTTTAAAGATTGCCAATTAAGTGAAGCAAACTTTAACGCTGCCATCAAAGCTGCCCACGAAGTCATTGATGAAATTGCCCCTGAGTATAAACAAGCAGGTTGGCAAATTGCATCGGGTGCTTCTGGCACGGTGCAAGCCATTCAAGAAATAATGGTTGCGCAACACTTAGATGAACTACTCACCCTAGAAAAGCTAAATAAAATAAAAGAGCAATCAATAACGTTTAGCACTATCGCTGCACTAGACTTACCTGGTCTAAGCGAAGAGCGCAGATTAGTTTTTGTATCTGGTCTAGCTATCTTAATTGCGCTATTTGAATCGCTTGAAATTGAAAAAATGGGATTAGCTGGCGGTGCACTACGCGAAGGTGTGCTTTACAGTATGGTGCCCGAGCTTCATAACAACGACATTCGTAAACGCACTGTTGATGGGTTTATGGACCGTTACCATGTTGATCAAAAGCAAGCTAATCGGGTATCGAGCTTAGTTATTCAACTGGCAGAACAAGTAGGTGAAAGCTGGCCGCTTGTTAGTGAAAATGCGTTGCCGCTTTTAAAAGCGGCAGCACAACTACACGAAATTGGTTTATTAATAGAGTACAAGCAATATCACAAGCACACAGCCTACATTATAGAAAACACCGATATGCCAGGTTTTTCACAATCTGAACATAAAGTGATTGCAGCTGTTGCCAATGCACATCGCTCCGATATTCAAAAAGGCAGCTTCGACGTTCTAGGTGCACATAGTACACTTACCCAATACTTAGTTAGGTTATTAAGAATTGCCGTAATATTATCGATGCGCCGACAAGACGACGTACTTCCTAAAATTGAGTTATCTGTAGAAAAAGACACCTTAGACTTAAAGTTTGCCAATAACTGGTTAAAAGAACACCCTCTTATGGCTAGTGAGCTACAACAAGAGTCTAAATTGCAAAGTAAACTCGGTTGGAAACTCATCGTAAACTAATATAAAAGGCCCGTAAGGGCCTTTTTAGTGTTTAAAGTAACCACTTTGCTTCAATTTCACGCGAACAGTCATTTATTTCAAGTTTTCTTCAAAAAAGGGTTGATCTGTTTTCGGATCTCCCTATAATGCGACCCCACTGAGACGGCAGACAGCAACGCTTAGCGAGGCAAGAGTCAATCAGTGAGTTGAGTAAAACTTAGTTTTAAAAACT
>NZ_DCYU01000130.1:0-6545 GCF_002331165.1 Pseudoalteromonas sp. UBA2102 | reverse complement strand
TTTTCAAAATGCAGTCGATCCTAATACCAAAACTTTCCGAGAGTTCCCTCAGTGGGCTAAAGAAAATTTAGACCCAGAAAAACACAAAAAAGTTGCCATGTTTTGTACCGGTGGTATTCGCTGCGAAAAATCAACGGCTTACATGAAAGAGCAAGGGTTTGATGAAGTTTACCACCTTGAAGGCGGTATTTTAAAATACCTAGAAGAAGTGCCAAAAGAAGAAACAATGTGGGAAGGCGAGTGTTTTGTTTTTGATAATCGTGTAGCAGTAAATCATGATTTACAAAAAGGTTCTTACGATCAATGTCATGCGTGTCGTATGCCGATTACAGAAGAAGAAAAGCAAAAGCCAGAATACATGGAAGGTGTTTCGTGTCATCACTGTATCGACATTGTAACTGATGAGCAACGTGCTCGTTTTGCTGAGCGTCAAAAGCAAATAGAATTAGCACAAGCACGTGGTGAAGGGCACATTGGTAATGAAGCGCAAGCGGTTTTACAACAACGTAAAGAAGCTAAAAAAGCACAAAAAGAAGCCCAGCGCGGTAAATAATCTTTAACTACCTATTATCTACATAGCCCAGTTTATACTGGGCTTTTTTATTTATATAGCCACTTTTTAGTTTAATCCTGCCTGTATTTGTATAAATGCTTAGTCTTTAGGCGCCTTTTTCAAAAATCAATTGGTATTACCAATTTAATTTCATCTTATAGTTTTGCTAATTTATCGTTCTATCCTACCTATTGATCAATCAGCTGTTAGACTTCGTAAGGTAATAGAAATAATAATTAATTAAGGTGTTACTTTGAAATCGCAAAACTTTTTAATCGGTGTGCTTAGTTCTCTGCTGTTTTTCAGCCTTCCTGTAATGAGTGCGAACGTTGTTGTACAAAAAATTGCCCTAGAAAGTGCAAAACAACAAGTGCAAGCGGTAGGAAATACAGAGGCAAAACATTCGGTTGTAATGTACCCTGCAGTAGGCGATAGAGTAACAGGCGTTTTTTTTAAGCCAGGTGATAAAGTAAAAAAAGGCGATACTTTACTCGAACTTGATTCTCGTAGGCAAAAAGCAGCGCTTGATGAGGCTAAAATTAAACTTGCCGACACCCAGCGAATACTAAAACGATTAGAACAAAGTCAGGCCAAAGGCGCAGTGCCTAAAAGCGATGTTGATGATGCTAAAACCGTTGTAGAACTTGCCAAAGTTACCCTCATACAGGCCCAAACTGAGCTTGAAGACAGAAAAGTAATTGCGCCGATAAATGGCATTATGGGTTTAACAGATGTTGAGGTAGGCGATAGAATAACCGAGCAAACGCCCATTGCCACAATAGATGACACAACAAGCTTGTACATAAATTTTAACGCACCGGAGTCGGCTATCAGTATGCTGCGTAATAAAAGCAACTTAACGGTGTTTCCTTGGCAATCAGACACTGCCATTAACGCTGATATTGCCTATTTAGATTCACGCGTAGACCCACAAACTCGTACTTTACGTGTTAAAGCCAAGCTAAATAATGAAAAACAACAATTTTTACCTGGTATGAGCTTTAGAGTACATATTGAAGTGTTAGGCGAGCGTTTTGCTGCAGTTCCTGAGGCTGCATTACTGTGGGGGGCAACAGGCCCGTATGTATGGACCAGCGTTGATAAAAAAGCCACACGTGTTGATGTAAAAATAGAGCAGCGCTTGGCGGGGCGATTATTGGTTTCTGGGCCGTTAAATAAAGGCGATACTTTAGTAATTGAAGGGGTACAACGCTTACGTGCAGGCCAAGAGCTAAGCTTTAATTTACCCGCGCAAGATACGCAGGAGTAGGTATGAAACAGCAACCTATGATGCAAGATTTACCCTCAATGGCGATTCGCCGCCCAGTACTTATTGTGGTGCTTAACTTATTAATTATTATTGCAGGTATTGCTGCTATTGCGGGTGTTGAAGTAAGAGAGCTTCCTGATGTAGATAGACCACGTATTACGGTTTCGGCGCCATTTCCTGGCGGCTCGCCTGAGACCGTTGATACCGAAGTAACCAGCAAATTAGAAGGCGCAGTAGCGCGTGTAAGTGGCGTTAAATCAATACGTGCACAAAGTGAAGAGGGAAATGCACGTATTGTGGTCGAATTTAGACCAGGCATAAACTTAGATGACGCCGCGAATGAAACGCGTGAGTCTATTGCACGTGTAGAGCGAGACCTTCCAGAGGAAGTAGAACGTGTTTCTATTATTAAAGCCGACAACGACGCCGAAGCAGTTGTATCTCTGACTGTTTCAAGTGAAAGTTTATCGCTTGAAGCACTTACCGAGCGCGTAAATGTTGACTTAGCGCCGCAATTTTTAACTATTCCGGGTGTCGCAGATGTACGCTTAAACGGAGATAGAGAACGCGTATTAAGAGTACGAATAGACCCGCTAAAACTAAGTAGCTTTAATTTAACAGTGCCCGATGTAGCACAAGTGCTTAGCCAAGCACCGTTTGATGTGCCAGCAGGGAGTTTAAAGTCAAACGATCAGCAAATTATTGTACGTGCCGATGCAACCTCTATTACTCCAGAGCAAGTTGGCGATATTATAATACAAGGCGATACCCGAATTAGTGATATTGCGGCTGTGTATTTTGGCCCTGCCGATCCGCGCTCTATGGTAAGGCTAAACGGTAAGCCCGTTATTGGCATGGAAATTATTCGACAAGCACAATCAAATACAATTGAAATATCAGATGAAGTGCTCAAGCTTATTACAAGCATGCAAACGCGCTTTCCAGAAATGGAATTTACACTTACCTCCGATGACGCACAATTTATAAGAAGCTCAGTAGATGAAGTAATTTACTCTTTATTACTTACAGTATTGTTAGTGGTTGTCACTTTGTGGGTATTTATTGGCTCTTGGCGCGCCACTTTAGTGCCTGCTTTTGCTATTCCTGTTGCTTTAATAGGGTCTTTAGCACTTATTTGGGCACTGGGTTTTTCAATAAATATTTTAACCTTGTTGGCGCTTGTATTAGCCACAGGCTTAATTGTTGATGATGCCATAGTAGTAAGTGAAAATATTCAGCGCCAGCGGGGGCTAGGTTTAGGGCGTCGGGCAGCTGCTGTAATAGGCACTCGCGAAGTGTTTTTTGCTGTTGTAGCAACCACGGCTGTACTTGCCGCTGTATTTATACCTATTGCGTTTTTACCCTCTACTGCGGGTCGCTTATTTAGAGAGTTTGGTGGAGTACTTGCCGGTGCGGTAATTATATCAAGCTTTGTGGCACTTTCATTAGTGCCTGCTCTTACCTCCAAATTAAAGTTGAAGCAGGGCGGTTTTCACCCATTTGCTAAACTAGGCCATTGGTTGGGTGGTATTTATACAAAAACAATTCATAAAGTGCTTAACCACGCATGGCTTACGTTTGCGCTCTGTTTATTGGTTGCAGCAGGCTCAGGGGCGTTGTACGCCAGTTTAGACAGCGAGCTTTTGCCAACAGAAGACCGAGGAAAAATTCGTATATTTGCACGTGGCCCAGATGGTGTAGGGCTAAACTTTATGGATAGGCAGGCGATAAAAATGGAAGATATTTTACTTCCTTTTGTCGATAGCGGCGAAATTGAGTCAATTTATACTGTGGTAGGCCAATGGGACCCTAATATTGTGTTTATTACTGTGCCATTAAAGCATTGGGATGAGCGCCATTTTAGCCAACAAGAAATTATTAATAAGATACGCCAGCCACTTGGCGATATTCCAGGAGCACCGGCTTACCCAGGTGGGGCTAATAGTTTAAATCTACGTGGTCAAGGGGGAGGCGTTGAAATCGCGCTGCTTGGGCAAGATTATTTGCAAATATTTAAAGCGGCTCAGCAGTTTTCTGCGGCATTAGAAAAAGCCGTTCCTGAGGTGGCACCTGTGCGTATTTCTTATCAGCCATCGCAACCACAACTTAGAGTAAATATAGACAGACGCCGTGCACAAGAGCTCGGTGTATCGCTAGACGACATTGCCATTACTTTGCGCGCAGCAATAAATGGCGACGATGTAGAAGATTTAAACATTGGCGATCAGTCTGTGCCAATTATGCTCCAAGCGCAAAACCAAACCATAAACAGTCCAAGTGATTTGGCTAATTTATACATCAGAGCGGGTAATAGCAGTTTAGTACCGTTAAGTAGTGTGGCCTATATTTCTGAAGAGGGGGTGGCTGCAGAGCTTGAACGTCATGCCCAGCGCCGCTCAATAGAGCTCAGTATGGAGTTGCCAGAATCGTTAACCATTGCTGCTTTAGTAGAGCAAATAAAAACGGTGTCTGAGCAATCGTTAGAGCCAGGTATTGCACTAGCGTTTAAAGGCGAAGCGCTAACGTATGAAGAAACATCCAGCGAAGTACTTGTAACTTATGTACTTGCTTTTTTAATTGTATTTTTAGTATTGGCTGCTCAATTTGAAAATGTAAATAGTGCCATTGTGGTTATGATAACCGTTCCCTTTGGTATTACCTCGGCCATATTAGCGCTTTATTTAACCGGCACGTCGTTAAATATTTACTCTCAAATTGGTTTAGTGATGCTGATAGGCTTAATCGCTAAAAACGCAATTTTGCTTGTTGAATTTGCAGACCAATTACGCGATCAAGGCTTGACGGTCAGAAAAGCCGTCGAGCAAGCTGCGCTGGTACGTTTACGCCCAATTACGATGACTCTTATATCTACTCTACTTGGAGCATTGCCGTTAATTCTCTCTACAGGCGCAGGGGCTGAGGCCCGAAATGCAATTGGCTGGGTGGTGTTTGGCGGCTTAGCACTTGCGGTGTTGTTTACGCTTTATCTTACTCCGGTAATTTACTTAGGCTTAGCACGCTTTACCACGCCAAGGGGGGATGAATCTAAGCAGCTCGCACAAGAGCTTGAAAAAATCTAACCTTAAAGCCATGCTCAGCAACGTTTTTAAATTAAAAGTGTACTGGGCATGGTTATGGCTTGATTGGCACTACTTGTTTGTTAAGATAGCCACTTAAGCATATACATGCCTTTTTGTGTGGCCACAAGGAATTCCCAATGCAAGCCGAACAAGTTGAAATTGCGCAGTTTTTAGCGCAGCACCCGCCATTTGATGACTTACCGACAAACGCTTTAAACGAGCTTGCGCAACAAGTTGAGGTAGCTTACTACCGCTCGCAAACTGATATTTTAACGTTAGGCCAAGACATCGCTGATTTATTTATAATTCGCAGTGGCTCTGTGGAAATTTATCGTCGTAATAACGAGCTTTATAACCGCTTAGATGTGGGCGGTATTTTTGGCCAAATGGGCTTGTTGATGAATCGTAAAGTGCGTTTTCCTGCAAAGGCGCTCGAAGACACCCTAGTGTATTGTATTAACTTTACGCTGTTTAACCGTTTTTGTGACGAGTTTGACGGCTTTGCTGATTATTTTGAAGCCGATGGCAATGTACGCCTTCGCCAAGCGTTAGTTGAGCAAGCCGACAGCAACGATTTAACAACCGCCAAAGTTAAATCGCTCATTCACCGCGATGTGGTAACACTAAGTACGCAAACCACCATACAAGATGTGGCTAAAGTAATGACAGAAGAAGCGGTTTCTTCTGTGTTAGTTACCGATTTAGACAAACCAATAAGCGACGACCCAGAAGAAGACGATGGGCAAATTGTAGGCATTATTACCGACCGCGATATACGCACAAAAGTGGTAGCCGAAGGCCTCGGGCTTGATGTTACCGCAGATAAAATTATGTCGACTAATCTTGTACTGCTTGATTCAAATGCCTATGTATTTGAAGCCGTCCTTGCCATGCTGCGCGACAACTTGCACCACTTACCTGTGGTACAAAAGCGCCGACCTATTGGGGTTATTTCGCTATCCGATATTTTAAGGTACGAGTCGCAGAGTAGCTTACTCTTGGTGCGCGGTATTTTAGCGCAGCAAACCATTGAAGATTTAGCACATTACGCGCGCCAGCTGCCCAATGTATTTGTACGTATGGTAAACGAAGATGCTAATTCACATATGATTGGTACGGCAATGGCGGTAATAGGGCGTACTTTTAAACAGCGCTTATTAGTACTGGCTGAAGAAAAATATGGCCCGCCGCCAGTACCTTACTGTTTTATAGCGTTAGGCTCTATGGCGCGAGATGAACAACTTATTGTAACAGATCAAGATAACGCGCTTATTTTGGATGACAATTACGATGATGAAAAACACAACGAGTACTTTCAAAATATTTCTGATTTCGTGTGTGATGGCTTAGCGCAATGTGGTTATACCTATTGCAGCGGCGAGATAATGGCCTCGTTCAAAAAATGGCGTAAAACACGTTCGCAATGGTTTGATCAATTCTCACAGTGGATAGCCTTACCTAAACCACAAGCACTGCTTAACAGCTCAATATTTTTTGATTTAGATGGGGTGTGGGGTAAAACAAAATGGGCCGACGAGCTTAAAATTTTTATTGCTAAGCAAAGTAAACAAAACCGTGTGTTTTTAGCAAATATGGCTGCCAATGCCCGAAACCGCACACCGCCACTTGGGTTTTTTAAAGG
>NZ_DCYU01000084.1:86573-87286 GCF_002331165.1 Pseudoalteromonas sp. UBA2102 | reverse complement strand
GTAAGTTTACCAAGCGTCATACAGGTTTCTAGGCCAAGTTCTTTTACTTCTTTAACCATTTTAGAAATATACGGCATGTCTCTGTCTTTTGGATCTGACCATGCTGCGCCCATACAAAAACGGGTTGCGCCTTTTTGTTTAGCTAGGCGTGCTTGCTCTACCACTTTTTCTACTTCTAGTAGGCGCTCGCGCTCTAAATCGGTTTTATAATGCCCCGATTGCGGACAGTATTTACAATCCTCTGGGCAAGCCCCTGTTTTAATAGATAATAAAGTAGATATTTGTACTTCGTTAGGATTAAAATTAGCGCGATGAACCGATGCCGCTTTAAATAATAAATCGTTAAATGGCATTTCAAATAATGCCTTTACTTGGGCGTGGGTCCAATCGTGGCGAACAGGTGCAAGTTCCATAGTAGTCTCTTATTTTTCTCAGTGGTGATGTTGGATTAGTCTACGTCTTGAAGTACCATTGTCAACGAAACCCACCACGTTAAAGTTTACATATGAATAAAAAACAAACGATTGACCTTGATTTTGATCGTGACCATATTTGGCACCCTTACACATCAATGACACAGCCTATTCCGGTTTACCCTGTTACTCATGCAAATCATAATTTAATTTACCTAGAAACCGGCGAGCAACTCATTGATGGCATGGCCTCATGGTGGAGCGCAATTCATGGCTATAATCATCCGGTATTAAATAACG
>NZ_DCYU01000084.1:0-86175 GCF_002331165.1 Pseudoalteromonas sp. UBA2102 | reverse complement strand
GTAGAGCTGTGTAAAAGGCTTATTACAATTACCCCTAAAAGTTTAACTAAGGTGTTTTTAGCCGATAGCGGATCGGTAAGTGTAGAAGTAGCGATTAAAATGGCGCTGCAATATTGGTTAAGCCAAGGGTTTACACACAAGCAAAAATTAATGACGCCGTATAAGGGATATCATGGTGATACATTTGCCGCTATGAGCGTGTGCGATCCGGTTAATTCTATGCACAGTTTATATAAAGGTTTTTTACCAGAGCATGTGTTTGTACCCGCCCCTGTAAGTAAATTTGATGGCAAGTTTAACCAAGCAGAAGCCCAAACGCTTGAACAATACTTTAAAACGCACCACCACGAGGTAGCCGCCTTTATTATTGAGCCCATAGTACAAAACGCCGGCGGCATGAACTTTTATCACCCCGCGTATTTAGCCTGCGTTCGTAAATTATGCACGCAATATAATGTTTTACTGATTTGCGATGAAATAGCCACAGGGTTTGGCCGCACAGGTAAATTATTTGCTGTGGAGCACGCTAATATAGAGCCTGATATTTTATGTATTGGTAAAGCCCTTACCGGTGGCTCAATGACCCTTTCGGCTACACTAACCAGTGATAAAATAGCAACGGGTATTAGCGAAGGTGAAGCCGGCGTTTTGATGCACGGACCTACATTTATGGGCAACCCGCTTGCCTGTGCGGTTGCGTGCGCCAGTATAGATTTACTTTTGGCGCAGGATTGGCAACAACGCATTAGCGATATAAACACTCAGCTACAACAGCTTAAAAAGTGCAATGAATTAGATGCGGTAGCCAATGTGCGTACCTTAGGCGCAATAGGTGTTGTAGAGCTAACTGATGCTGCTGGCAATGTAGATGTTGCTAAAATTCAAGCCTTTTTTGTAGAGCAAGGCGTATGGATTAGACCCTTTGGTAAACTTATTTACCTAATGCCCCCGTATATAAGTGACTCAGCCAGTATAAACACCTTATGTGATGCCATTTACACTGCAATTGCAGGTAAGCATTACTGCTAAGCGTTAAATTATACCTAAAAGGCATAGTCATTATTTGCCTGTTAGGTATTAATTTTGCTCAGGTTTTGAGCTTTGCATTGACGTATTTGTTATATTGATTTTAGTAAATATTACGGATATGATAATGTCTATCATTTACAATTACCTTTTCGGACTCTTTACTATGAAACACCTTTCTAAATCTGTAAAAACATTAAGTGCAAGCTTATTGTTAGCTTCTGCTTTTGTAACGCAACCGGCGCTAGCTAACGGCCCAATTGGTGAGCACGTAAACCATTTACAAGAAAACATTAAAGACTATTCAGAAGAAGTTGAATGGATGGTTGGTAAAGTAGACACCATGGTAACTGACTACAGCAAAAGCGGTGCAAAGGCTGTAAACAGCGACGATTTAATTGAATATTGGGAGTCGGTTAAGTTTCACAGCGCCATTGAAACTAACTTTGTGCCTGTATATGCCTCAATTTGGCAAGGCATTTATGGTGTAAAAATGGCTATTGATAACAACAAGCCTGCCCAAGAAGTGCGCAATCAGCAAAAAGCCATGAACATAGCCTTGTGGCAAGGTCTTGGTGCTGTTAAGCTTGCGGCAAAATTCCAGCAAAAAGGCTTACTTGATACAGTTAAAGCCACTGCTACAGAAGGCATGACCCAAAGTGCCACCATTGACGAAATCAAGCACAAGCTTGACCGTGTTGTTGCTAAATTTGCAGAGCGCTTAAACGAAGAAGCCACTGAAATTGTTCACGATACGTATTTACACCTTTTTGAAGGCGTAGAAGGTACGCTTATCGAACAAGATGCAAAACTAGTAGAAGTGCTGGAAAAAGATTTTAACGTAACACTACCGCAAACAATTAAAAGCGCTAAAAGCGTTGATGAAGTACGTGACGTGGTAAGTGATATGCACACTAAATTAGACCGCGCTAAAACGCTAATAGAAAAAGCGGAGAAGTCGCGTAAGGATGTTTTTTAAGTGAAGCGTAGGACCTTTATACAAGGCCTAGCTGCGTTAGGGGTTGTTGGCGCTTTGCCACTGCCCCTTTCTCGCGCACTAGCTGCCGATATAGCAAACCCAGTTTCTGTTGATAATTTACCAAAGCTTAAAGGTGATTTAACCTTATACCTAGGCCGTGGTGAAGGTGGTTTGTATGAAAATGTATTACAAGCGATTCAGAAAAAAAATCCTGACTTTAACTTAGCTATTCGCCGCGGTCCGACTGCTGCACTTGCCAATACTATAGTGGCAGAGGCAAAGGCAGGTGTACGCCGTGCCGATTTATTTTGGGCGGTTGACTCAGGTGCTATTGGCCTAGTTACCGATGCAGGCCTTGCAAAGCCCCTACCGAGTGATTTATCTGCACAGTTACAACCGCAATTTAGATACGATCAATGGGCGCCGGTTACCGGTCGGATCAGAACCTTACCGTATAACACATCGCGTTTAACCAAAGATCAAATTCCAACAAGCATAATGGAGATTGCAGATAGCGATTTATCAATTGGTTGGGCCCCTGCTTATGCATCGTTTCAATCGTTTGTTACCGCTATGCGTATTTTAGAAGGCGATGATAAAACTGCTAAATGGCTTAAAAAAGTTAAAAAGCGCGCTAAAACATACGCCGGTGAACTCGGTGTTGTAATGGCGGTAGAACGTGGTGAAGTAGATATTGGTTTTGCTAATCACTACTACACGCTGCGTCTTAAATCGGGTAAACCAGATGCTAAATTAGACTTAGCCTTTACCGAGCAAGATGCAGGTTGTTTAGTCAATGCCTCGGGTATTTTAACGCTAAACGATGACCCACTTGCTACTAACTTTATGCGTTACTTATTAAGCGAAGAAGTACAAGGTTATTTAGCCCGAGAAGCGTATGAAATACCGCTTGTTAATGGCATTACTCAACCGGCAGGCTTACCGTCGCTGAGTGACATATCTCCACCAAAGGTTGATTTAACTCAACTTGCGGATTTACGCCCCACCATCAACTTGATGCGCAACAACGGCGTTTTATAAATGCGAATACCTGCTTCTTACCCAATGGCGCTGCTTGCAGCGCTCATTACGATTACCCCTGTTTATATTTTAATTACCCTTGCTAGCGACACCAGTACCCTATTTGACAGTCATAATTTAAAAATACTAGGCAATACGTTATCGCTAATGGGCTTAACCGTATTAGGCTCAATTCTGATTGGGGTACCACTGGCTTTTATAAGTGCTTATGTGCATTTGCCTTTTAAAAAAATATGGCTGGTAATTTTTGCCGCGCCCTTGGCTATTCCAAGTTATATTGGCGCATTTACTTTGTACGCTGCGTTTGGCCCAGGGGGTGAAATAAATAACCTACTTGGCTTTGAAACCCCACCCATGTACGGATTAAGCGGTGCAGCCATTGTAATGACCTTGTATACCTTCCCTTTTGTAATGATGACTACACGCTCGTCATTGCTCAGTTTAGATGCCAGCATGGTAAATGCAGCGCGCACCTTGGGTATGTCGATGACACAAAGTGTGTTTAAAGTAATTTTACCCCGTGTAGTTAACGGTATTGCAGCGGGCTCATTATTAGTGGCGCTGTATACGCTTTCAGACTTTGGTACACCTGCAATGATGCGCCTAGATACCTTTACCCGGGTAATTTACGTAGAATACAATGCGTTTGCATTAGGGCGCGCGGCAATGTTGTCGCTGCAATTAATGGTTATTGTTGGCTTTTTACTTTTAATAGAATCACAAATAAAAACCGCCTCTGAACGACACGGTCGCCCACTGGTTTTATTTCCAACTAAATTGCAAATAACCGCAATGATTGCTGCGTTTGGCCCTATTTTATTGTTAGCTATTGGTTTACCGCTGGCGATATTTTTTGTTTGGTTAGCACGCGATGGTTACAGCAACTTTGACTTTAGCATAGCGTGGAACTCAGCGTACGCCTCAGCCATTGCAGCCATAGTGGCGGTTATCGTGGCTATCCCTGTTGCTCATGCCGCATTAAGCGGAAAAGCCGGCAGAATAATGGAGCGTGTTACCTATTTTGGTTTTGGTATTCCTGGCATTGTGATGGGTACCGCGCTGGTATATGGCGGCTTGCAACTCCCGTTTTTATATCAAACATTAGCGCTTCTGATTATTGCTTACATGCTACGATTTTTACCGCTTGCAGTTGGCTCTATTCGCACCAGTACAGAGCATTTAGATCAAAGCTTAATAAAGTCGGCGCGCGTATTAGGTGCAAGCCCGCGTGAAGCCTTTACTCGCATTACCCTGCCGCTAACAATGCGTGGTATTATTGCCGGTGCTGCATTGGTATTTTTAGAATCAATGCGCGAGCTTGAAGCAACGCTATTGCTAGGCCCGACCGGGTTCGAAACCCTTTCAACCTATTTATGGCGTGTGTACGAAGCCGGTTACTTTGGCCGTGCTGCCATTCCCGGATTATTGTTAGTGGTGATTTCTGCCTGTGGCTTAGCTATTATGATGTCTGGCGAAAAACGTAACCAACTAGAACATTGAGGATTTAAAAACAAATGCTATCTGTAAGCCAGTTGTCTATAGATTACGGCAGTAACCGTGTAGTAAGCGATTTAAATATATCGTTAGGTGAAAATGAAATTCTCATGCTAGTAGGCCCTACGGGCTGCGGTAAAAGTACAATATTGCAAGCACTTGCAGGGCTTATCCCCATTAGTGAGGGTGAAATAAACGTAGGCAAATGGCGCGCAACGCCAAAACGTAATGTCCCCCCTGAAAAACGCAGTGTTGGTATGGTGTTTCAAGATTTTGCATTGTTTCCTCATTTAACGGTTGAGCAAAACATTTGTTTTAGATTAAAAGACACCGCCATTGCCGACCATTGGATTAAACTACTTGGTCTAAATGATTTTAGAGCAAAAAAGCCAGCCACCCTCTCTGGTGGTCAAAAACAGCGTGTAGCACTTGCTCGTACACTTGCTCACCAGCCAGATTTTGTGTTACTTGATGAGCCACTTTCTAACCTTGATGCCGCATTAAAAGACATGCTGCGCTGGGATATAAGAAACGCACTAAAAGAAGCGGGAGTGCCTGCCGTGTGGGTTACTCACGACCAAGAAGAAGCGCTTTCGGTAGGTGACCGTGTAGGTGTATTACAAAACGGTAAAATACAACAACTCGACAGCCCTGAACAATGCTTTAGCATGCCAAACAACCGCTTTGTAGCGCGCTTTTTAGGTGAGGCAAGCTTTATTGCTGGCCAGTTTGAAAATGGCCAAGCAACCACTAGCATTGGCGTAGCACCAGGGCAAGGTATAGACTGCGACAGTGGCGATGTAGATGTGTTGCTTCGCCCTGACGATGTACAACTTATTCAAAACTTAAATCAACCTAACGGTGAAGTTGTTTGGGTACGCTTTGAAGGTGGCAGCCGTTTATGTGCGGTTAAATTAAGCTGTAATACGCTCGTTACTAGCCGTGTAAGCCACGAGGTTGTGGTTAACCCGGGTGACAGCGTTCATGTATCTATTGTTACTACTCACCCGCTGGCTGTGTATAAAAAACAATAATTAAACTATGAGGTAGCTATGTCTAAACAGGGCCCTAATCCAAATAACCCTGCCCCTGTTGAGGGCTTTCCTCAGGTTGGCTTTTTAAAAAACTTTATTACCTCGCCTAATATAGTGGTGGGTGATTATACCTATTACGACGATCCTGACGGCCCTGAAAACTTCGAAAAAAATGTCCTTTACCATTTCGATTTTATTAAAGATCGAGAGGGTCTGTTTATCTTTCGAGATTAAATTTGCAGTAGTGTGTTTGGTTTTTAGACAAGGCAGAGCCTATGTAGTGTGGTTATTTCACATAAATAGGCGATAACGCAGCATAAAGACCAAACACGCACTGTCCGAAGGGTTCTGCCTAGGGGCAATTAACTCTTTGTTGCCTACATGGATGTAGGTAAGGGGCGTGAGCAGGATGCGGAAGCTTTGCTCCGTTTTCACTTAGCCCACTAGGTCACAAACCTCGCGCCGCGATTAAATTGCCACTAGTTTGAACAAATTTTAATCCTGAAAGGTAAACAGACCCTTATTGGGAAGTTTTGCGCCATAGCTAAAAACGTGACATTTATAATGAACGGCGCTAATCATCAAACCGCGGGGTTTTCTACCTATCCATTTTTTATATTTGGCAACGGCTGGGAAAAATCGGCCCCGCAGGCTGGCGAGTTACCCTTTAAAGGCAATACGGTTATCGGTCACGATGTATGGATTGGTTATGACGCAACCATAATGCCAGGGGTTAATATTGGCAGTGGCTCTATCATTGCAAGTAAATCGGTGGTTACCTGCGATGTCCCCCCTTATAGCGTGGTAGGTGGTAATCCGGCAAAAGTAATTAAGCCTAGGTTTGATAGCAACACAATAAGTACGTTATTAGATATAGCTTGGTGGGATTGGAGCAATGAAAAAATCACTGCTCATCTAGATGCCATTACTCAATGTAATTTAAGCGCTTTAATAAAGCTTAAATAACCCATAAGTAACACTTACCTACCACTCAAACATGTACGCCATTTTACTAATGGTTTTTAAAGGCACGTTATGCGTGTTGCGCTTAGCGTATAAATGCTGCATAGACTTGTCTTTTACTTCACCAACAATAACTTCTTTAACTTGATAACCAAGTGCATGTGCTGCTTGAGAGTACGCAATAAACTCCCATTTTTTTATATTGGTGTTATCAACAATTACAAGCGGAATATTTTGCGCTAAAGCATTTATAAAGCGCGCTAAATTTAAATTATGATATTGCGGTAGTTTAAATTTATCAAAGTGATACTCGCCCTGTTCATTGACAAAGTAGTCATCGGTTGAACAAATTAAATACTGGCTTGTATCTACTCCACCAAGCTCATCGGCTAGGGTTTGTGCATAGTAAGACTTACCACTTCCTGGTAGCCCTCTTAAAATAAAAACTTGTTTCATAGCATCCATTTCTGGGTAATGGTAAATATTAAATAGTTAAAATTATGATGTGCTGATTTACCGGCTTAATTGTTACTTATTATTTCATCATTGTAAGCCATTAGAATAACGCTGAAGCAGTTAGCGCGCCCACTAGCTTACAAATTTTGCTCGGTGATTAAATAGCCTCAAGGTTGGCTAATTTCAATCCGTAGAGTCAACACGCAGTAATAATGCCACAAAATCACTAAATTTCAGAGCACCAAATAACAATAGTGGTAATTTAAAGCAAAAAACGCTTTAAAAGTAACCCACTTGCATAAAAACTTTTAAAGAGTTGCTCACAATAGTTTTTTTATTTTATTTAACTAGGTAAGATACACGGTTCAAGTTCAACGCACTAAATTTAACCGCTGCGTTGAGTAGTTAATATTATACAGTTAGGCAACTTATATCATTGGAGTGAAGATGAGCCATTTAGCGATTTCAGAGCTATTAAAAGGCAATGTTGCGGTAGACAGCCAAGTAACAGTAAAAGGCTGGATCCGTACACGCCGCGATTCAAAAGCAGGAATATCATTTTTAGCCGTTCATGACGGTTCGTGTTTTGATCCTATTCAAGCGGTAGTTCCTAATTCACTAAATAATTATGATGAAGTTACTAGCTTAACAGCCGGTTGTTCTGTGTCGGTTACTGGTGTGTTAGTGCAATCTGCAGGTAAAGGTCAGTCATTTGAAATTCAAGCTAATTCTGTCACAGTTTTAGGTTGGGTAGAAAACCCAGATTCATACCCTATGGCCGCTAAGCGCCACAGCATTGAGTATTTACGTGAGCACGCTCACCTTCGCCCACGTACAAACATGATAGGTGCAGTAACACGTGTGCGTAACTGTTTAGCACAAGCTATTCACCGTTTTTACCACGAGCAAGGCTTTTACTGGATCAGCACCCCAATCATCACAGCCAGTGACTGTGAAGGCGCAGGTGAAATGTTCCGCGTATCAACACTTGATATGCAAAACTTGCCACGCACTGATAAAGGCGACGTTGATTACAGCGAAGACTTTTTTGGTAAAGAAGCCTTTTTAACGGTATCTGGCCAGTTAAATGGTGAAACATACGCATCGGCTATGTCAAAAATTTACACCTTTGGCCCAACATTCCGTGCAGAAAACTCAAACACGTCTCGTCACTTGGCTGAGTTTTGGATGGTTGAACCTGAAGTAGCATTTGCTGATTTAGAAGATATTGCAAAACTTGCTGAAAACATGCTTAAGTACGTATTTAAAGCAGTACTTGAAGAGCGCCGTGACGACATGGAATTTTTTGCACAACGTATCGAAAAAACAGCGATTAGCCGTTTAGAAGAGTTTGTAGAAAAAGACTTCGCCCAAGTTGATTACACTGACGCCGTAGAAATACTTAAATCATGTGGTAAAAAGTTTGAGTACGCCGTTGAATGGGGTGTAGATTTACAATCTGAGCACGAGCGCTACTTAGCTGAAGAGCACTTTAGAGCACCGGTTGTTATTAAAAACTACCCGCGCGATATTAAAGCGTTTTACATGCGCCAAAACGAAGACGGTAAAACCGTTGCCGCTATGGACGTTGTAGCACCAGGCATTGGTGAAATTATTGGTGGTTCACAACGTGAAGAGCGCCTTGATGTGCTTGATGCGCGTTTAGATGAAATGGGCTTAAACAAAGAAGATTACAGCTGGTACCGCGATTTACGTAAATACGGTAGCGTGCCACACTCTGGCTTTGGTTTAGGTTTTGAACGCCTAGTTGCTTATGTTACAGGTATGGGCAACGTACGTGATGTGATTGCCTTCCCTCGTACTAAAGGCAGCGCAACCTACTAATCAAATTAATTGATTTTAAAAGCCAGCTTTTTTGCTGGCTTTTTAATGCCTGTTGTTTTTTAATTATGGCTTTGTAAAATACTGTTTATAAATTAGAGATTTATAAATTTTGAACTATAGTTTTATAACGTATTCGTTATTTGGCTAATAGCATGATAAAAAACCTTATTTTAGCAGCCACCGTTCTGCTTTCATCCTCTAACATTGCAACATCAGTTTCTGATATTGCCCCCGATCACAAGCCTTTACTTATTGGCGGCTCTTCTTCGGTCTCGCACCTATTGCATTTATTAAAGCCCAACTATGAAGAGCAAACTAATACAGCCATGCAAGTCCGCTCTATGGGCAGTACTAAAGGCATTAAAGCCATAGCACAAAACATTATTGATATTGGTACAGCATCACGCTATTTAACCAATGCAGAGCAAGAGCAATACCCTCATGTACGTCAAATTGTTATTGCGCAAGATGCGCTGGTATTTTTTACTAATAAAAAAAATAACATTGATTCGCTAAGCGTAGAGCAACTCAGCGACATTTATTCGGGCAAATATAAAACGTGGCAAGAAATTAACCCAGATTATAAACCAGAGACACAAAGAGATAATAAAATTCTTCTGTTTAGTAAGGCCTATAACCATGGCACATTTGATATTTTATTAGAGTTTTTAAACCTATCTTTTATGCGGGTTCCAAATGGTAATACAATTAAACTAAAGCAGGCTGGTAACCGAGGGTTATTTCCTAAAATGGAAGTGCAAATGTATGACGAATTTAACCAAGCCCTTGGCATAGTACAACGCATGCCCAATGCCATTGCTTTTGACTCTTACGGTGCAGTCTCGCAGCTGCAGGGCTCTAAAAAAATAAATAAAATAAATTTACTCGGTATCAATGGCGTTAACGTTTCAGATGAAACTATTAAAAATGGTGAATATACGTTTGTTCGCCCACTAATTTTATTGGTAAATAGCCAATCGAGCCGCTCTGTAGAACAAATAGAGGTGTTGCTCAATTTATTAAAAGATAAGCGTGTTTTAGATACTTTGTCAGCGCATCATTATTCTTTGGTTGAGGCTGAATAAAAAAAGCCGCAGGAACCTAAGTTCACCGCGGCTTTACAACCAGAATATGTTTATAGCGCGTTTTCAAGCTGCGGTAATACCTCAAATAAATCAGCAACCAGCCCGTAATCTGCCACCTGAAATATAGGTGCGTCTGGGTCTTTATTAATCGCTACAATAACTTTTGAGTCTTTCATACCTGCTAAATGTTGAATAGCACCGCTTATGCCCACGGCAATATACAGATTAGGCGCTACGATTTTACCTGTTTGCCCTACTTGCATATCGTTAGGTACAAAGCCTGCATCAACGGCAGCACGAGACGCACCAATTGCAGCGCCTAACTTGTCAGCAATACCGTTTAATAAGGCAAAGTTTTCACCATTTTGCATGCCACGACCACCTGATATAACTACCTCTGCTGCAGTTAGCTCAGGACGCTCTGACTCGGTTTGTTCGATACTTACAAAGTCACTTAATTGAGTATCATTTAGCGTATCTAATGCATTTATGCTGGCAGGTGATTGTTGGTTTTGTAAGTCAAAACTACTCGCTCGTACGGTGATCACTTTTTTACTATCAAGCGATTTAACCGTGGCAATTGCATTACCGGCGTAAATGGGCCGTTTAAATGTATCGCTATCTATTACTTCTATTATTTCTGACACTTGCGCTACATCTAAAAGCGCTGCAACGCGAGGCATAAAGTTTTTACCTGTGGTGGTTGCACTGGAAACAATATGCGTATAATTATCGGCAATAGCTAAAACAAGCTCGGCCATATTTTCAGCTAACTGATGCTGATAAAGTGCATTATCGGCAGTGAGTACAGTTGTTACACCTTCAATACCGGCAACCTGTTCGCTCATTGCACCTATATTTAAGCCCGCAATAAGTACATCTATATCAAAGCCTAATTTACTTGCCGCATTGATTGTTTTTGAGGTTTCTGGTTTTAGTGCACCGTTATCGTGCTCTGCAATTACAAGTGTTTTCATTTAAATCACCTTTGCCTCTGTTTTAAGTTTCTCTACCAGCTGGGCTACATCTTCAACAATAATACCGCCACTGCGCTTAGCCGGCTCTTCTACTTTCATTAGCTGTACGCGGGGTGTTAAATCTACACCTAACGAATCTGCTGCTATAACATCGAGTGGTTTACGCTTTGCTTTCATTATATTTGGCAGCGATGCATAGCGAGGCTCGTTTAAGCGTAAATCGGTAGTTACAATAGCGGGCAGTTGAAGTGCAACAGTTTGTAAGCCACCATCTACCTCACGAGTTACATTCACTGTGTTACCGTTTATATCCACCTTAGAGGCAAACGTACCTTGGCCGCGCTTAGTTAAAGCCGCAAGCATTTGGCCTGTTTGGTTGTTGTCTGAGTCAATTGATTGCTTGCCTAAAATAACTAGTTCTGGGGCTTCTTGCTCAACTAATTTTGCTAATAATTTAGCAATGTGCAGCGATTCTAGTTTTTCATCGGTTTCGATGTGAATGGCTTTATCTGCACCTAATGCAAGAGCGGTGCGTAGCTGCTCTTGGGCTGCTTTTGCACCAATTGTTACCGCTATAACCTCTGTTGCTGTGCCCGCTTCTTTTAATCGAATGGCCTCTTCTATCGCAATTTCACAAAATGGGTTCATTGCCATTTTTACATTTGCTAAGTCAACGTCGCTGTTATCAGCCTTTACGCGTGCTTTAACGTTGTAATCGATCACTCTTTTTATTGGAACGAGAACTTTCATAGGAACTCCATCTATATTTAAACCTACAAGCTAACGTGTACGTCAACCTATTTATTTTATGAATTCAGACTACTTCCTGTTGACGTAAACGTCAACCTAAAATAACCTTAAAGTATTCACAGCCTGTAACATTTAATGTGCAAGTATTAAAAAGGCTGCATTGCTTATCTAATTTAGCTAAGCCCGTCATTGATTAAGAGGTTATTATGGTCGAACGTGAAACCATGGAATTTGATGTAGTTATTGTAGGTGCCGGCCCAGCGGGCCTTGCCAGTGCAATTAAACTCGCACAGCTAGCGCAAGAAAAACAACAAGAACAAACTATCTGTGTGGTAGAAAAAGGCTCCGAGGTAGGCGCGCATATTCTTTCAGGTGCTGTATTTGAAACCAAAGCCTTAGATGAGCTTTTGCCTAACTGGCAAGAGCTTGGCGCTCCCGTCACTACACAAGTGACACAGGATGAAATTTATTGGTTTAATAACAGCGAAAAAGCCACTACTCTCCCTCGCTTTGCGACCCCTAAAACATTTCATAATGAAGGTAATTACATTGTTTCTATGGGCAATGTGTGCCGATGGCTTGCCGAGCAAGCTGAAAATTTAGGCGTTGAAATATTCCCAGGCTTTAGCGCTCACTCTTTAATTATTGAGCAAGACACCGTTAAAGGCATTATTACGGGCGATATGGGCGTTGATAAAGACGGCAATGAAAAAGATGGTTATATGCCAGGTATGGAACTTCGCGCTAAATACACTGTATTTGCTGAGGGGTGTCGCGGCCATTTAGGTAAGCAGCTTATCAACGAGTTTGCGCTTGATAAAGATGTGTCACCACAGCACTATGGCTTAGGCTTTAAAGAGATTTGGCAAATAGATGCCAGTAAGCACCAGCAAGGTAAAGTAGTGCATGGTACGGGCTGGCCGCTAAGTGGCGATACCAATGGCGGCTCTTTTATGTATCACTGCGATAACAATCAAGTGGTTGTAGGGTTAATTATTGATTTAAATTATTCTAACCCGCATTTAAGCCCGTTTGATGAGTTTCAACGAATGAAACACCACCCTGTTTTTAAGCAAACCCTTGAAGGGGGTGAACGCATTGCCTATGGCGCCCGTGCAATTTCAAAAGGCGGCCTTCACTCACTGCCTAAAATGCATTTTGCTGGTGGCTTATTAATAGGTTGCGATGCCGGTACGCTCAATTTTGCCAAAATTAAAGGTAACCATACCGCAATGAAATCGGGCATGGTGGCGGCAGAAGTTATTTTTAAAGCGCTCCAAAGTGGCCAAGCTAATACTGATTTAGCTGATTATAAAAACGCGTTTGAAAATTCTTGGGCTTATAAAGAGCTTTACCAATCGCGTAATTTTGGCCCCGCGATGCATACATTAGGTAAGTTTGCTGGGGGTGCGTATAATACCCTTGATCAAAACATCTTCAACGGTGCACTGCCCTTTACCTTTAAAGACAACACGCCCGATTACGATACGCTAAAAGATGCAGCTAACAGCCCTCACATTGACTACCCTAAGCCTGATGGCCTACTTAGCTTTGATAAGCTCTCTAGCGTGTTTTTATCTAATACTAATCATGAAGAGTCGCAGCCTTGCCATTTAAAGCTTAAAGATCCCGCCATTCCTATTGCGGTTAATTTAGTAAAGTTTGACGAACCCGCACAGCGCTATTGCCCTGCAGGGGTATACGAAGTGCAACAAATTGAAGGTGAAGATCAGTTTGTGATTAATGCTCAAAACTGTGTGCATTGTAAAACTTGCGACATAAAAGACCCAAGCCAAAACATTACCTGGGTAACACCCGAAGGTGCTGGCGGGCCAAACTACCCTAATATGTAACTATTTTATGCACAAAGGTGCATTAAAAACCTATCTTTTACATATAAATTATAAACCTATCCTAAATTGCAGGGGCTTCGGCCCCTTTTTTGCGGTATGCTCATAGGTAAGTTTCATAAAGTGAGTATTTAATATGCCGTCGTCAAATGTTGTATTTCGTTTTTTAGCAGAGCCTACCGATGTAAATTTTGGTGGGAAGGTTCATGGTGGTGTGGTCATGAAATGGATTGACCAAGCGGGTTATGCCTGCGCTGCAGGTTGGAGCGGCCATTATTGTGTTACTGTTTCTGTTGCTGGGGTTAAATTTAGACGCCCTATTTTGGTTGGCCAAATTGTCGAAGTTGAAGCAAAAATTGCGCATACAGGCTCAACAAGTATGCAAATATTTATTCAAGTACGGTGTGGCGATCCTAAAACTCAAAACATGGTAGAAACAAACCACTGTGTTATTAGCTTTGTAGCAATGGACGAAACAGGTTACCCGGTAGAGGTTCCTGCTTTTAAAGCACAAACAGAAGAAGATATTAAATTGGAAAACTACGCTATTAAAATGAAACAAATTGCAATTGAGACAGAAAATTTGCTTCATAAAGTATAAAAGTACAATGTAAAATTCACATAGACCGTGTAAAAGGTACAACCTTTACTTAGAAAACAAAAAACTAAAAAAGTTCACCCTGCCTATAAAAAATACAAAATAGCCGTAAAAATGCCGTATAAGTCGTTTTTACGGCTATTTTGTAACCACAGCCTATTGTTGGCATGCTCACTGCAAATAACTAATTGTCGTTTGATAAGTTAAATCAAACATTTATTATTTTTTTAAAGGAGCTATACAATGATTAAAACACTTTCTCTTTCTGCAATTGCTTTAGCAACACTGGGTTTTAACTCTGCAGCACACGCTGACATTACGGATTTTGATTCTCCTCGCATTTATACAGGTGTTGGTTATGGCCAATACTCATTTGAATTTGAAGACAGCGAAAACGACACTGAATTTGATGACGATGCACAAATGCTAAAAGGTTACATTGGTACACAATTTAACGAACACTTTAGTGTTGAGTTAGCTTATCAAAACTTTGATGAAGTGAGCGACATCGACAGCAAAGCAGAAGTTGATGGTGTGTCATTAGCAGCTATTTTAGCGGCTCCGCTTTCTGAAAGCTTTTCAGTATATGCTAAAGGTGGTTGGTTTGAATGGGATGCAGATGTAGAGCAAGAGCTTCCTGTTGGTAGCATTTCAGCATCACAAGACGGCGGCGACGTGTTTTACGGCGCAGGTATTCAATACGCATTTTCTAGCAATGTTCAAATGCGCTTAGAGTACGAACGCTACGAACTAGATGATGAAATTGACCCAGAAATGGATGTTGCATCTGTATCAATTCAATACATGTTTTAATTAGCATTTAAAACACTTAAAGGTGAGCCATGTGCTCACCTTTTTGTTGCTTATAAATAATACCCATCCGTAATAATAGCTAATCATTTTGCGGGGCTAAACGTGTCGCTCCAGCCTCAAAATAACTCAACTTAATTAAGCAGATTGGTATAAACACTAATTACTACATTTTAAACCGCTTAGTCTAATACTCGATTAAACCAGTCAGTCTAAAATATAACGCATTAACTGTACTGCTATAAATACTAAATAGAGGTAGAATAGCACCCTATTTTTTTGTTAACTGAGCATTATGAGCGATTATAGCATTTCGGCTGTTGGCCACATTCAATCCCCTTATAAACAAAAGTTTGCAATACCTAGGCAGCCACGTTTAGTGCCTCAAGCTAAAGCCAAACTTATTTTTACTGCTGAGTTTAATCGTGAAGAATTTGTGCGAGGCATTGAAGAATTTAGCCATATTTGGCTATTGTTTAGGTTTCATGAAACCGCCGATAAAGGCTATTCAGCTATGGTGCGCCCCCCACGTTTAGGCGGCAATGAGCGCAAAGGCGTTTTTGCAACGCGTGCCACATTTAGACCCAACGCCATTGGGATGAGCGCTGTAAAACTTGAAGGCGTTGAGTATAAAAACGGCCAACTTAGTTTACTGCTTGCTGGTATAGATTTACTCGATGGCACGCCTATTGTGGATATAAAGCCTTACTTACCGTATTCAGATGCAATGCACGACGCCAGTGCCGGTTTTGCCGATACCCGACCAGAAACACAAATGAGCGTCGCGTTTTCACCCGAGGCAATTGATTTTATTGCCAAGCAAACACACTACCCTGAGCTTGAAGATTTTATTGCTAATGTACTAAAACAAGACCCACGCCCTGCCTATAAAAAACAAAAACAAGGCGAGCAAAGTTATGGTATGACACTGTATAATTATAATATACGCTGGCAGGTTAACGGCGAGCATAACTTAGTAACAAGTATAGAAAATAACTAAAAAGTGCAGTTAGCGCTTTAGTGTAAAAGCAAGCGCTGGTAAACTTAGCGCCCTATTAAAAAGAACATATTACTTAATTTCGGAAAAATCATGCGTACCAGTCAATATATACTCGCAACACTTAAAGAAACGCCATCAGATGCTGAAATTGTTTCGCATCAATTAATGCTTAGAGCAGGTATGATCCGTCGCGTCGCTTCGGGTTTATATACATGGTTACCCTCTGGTTTACGCGTGCTTCGTAAAGTAGAAAATATTGTTCGTGAAGAAATGGATAAAGCAGGCGCAATAGAAATGTTGATGCCGGTTATTCAACCTGCTGATTTATGGCAAGAGTCTGGCCGTTGGGAGCAATTTGGTCCTGAACTTGTTCGCTTTAACGACCGCCATAACCGTGAGTTTGCGCTAGGTCCTACGCATGAAGAAGTAATTACAGATTTTGTTCGTAAAGAGATTAGCAGCTATAAACAACTGCCTGTTACTTTGTACCAAGTACAAACTAAAGTGCGCGATGAAAGACGCCCACGCTTTGGTGTAATGCGTGCACGTGAATTTACGATGAAAGACGCGTATTCATTTCATTTAAGTGAAGCGTGTTTAGATGCCACATATAAAGTAATGCACAAAGCGTACTGTAATATTTTTGAACGCTTAAACTTAGAATACCGCCCTGTGCTTGCTGATACAGGCTCTATTGGTGGTAGCTTATCGCATGAGTTTCATGTACTTGCTGAATCAGGTGAAGACGCAATTGCCTTTAGTGATGCAAGCGATTATGCAGCTAACATCGAAAAAGCAGAAGCGTTAGCTCCAACTCAAAGTCGTCCTGAGCCATCTAAAGAGCTTAAAGCGTTTCCTACACCGGATGCTAAAACAATTAGCGAGCTTAAAAAGCACTACGGCGTTAAACCACACCGCGGCGTTAAAACCTTAATTGTGTACGGTACCCCAGATGAAAACGAACAACGTGGTTTAGTTGCACTTGTACTACGTGGCGATCACGAGTTAAACGAATTAAAGGCTGAAAAGCACCCACTTGTAGACTCTCCACTTGAAATGGCCACTGAGGCTGACATTGTTGCGGCTATTGGTGCAAAGCCTGGTTCACTTGGCCCGGTGGGTTTATCAATGCCAATTATTGTAGACAGAACCGCTAATGTAATGGCAGATTTTGTTGCCGGTGCTAATAAAGATAACGAGCACTTTAGCGGAATTAACTGGGATCGCGATGTTAAAGAATATCAAGTTGCTGATATTCGTAACATTGTTGAAGGCGATCCGAGCCCGTGTGGACAAGGCACTTTACAAATTAAACGCGGTATTGAAGTTGGTCATATTTTCCAACTTGGTACTAAGTACTCAGAAGCCATGAAAGCAGGCGTACTGAGCGAGTCGGGTAAAAACCAAGTAATGACTATGGGTTGTTACGGTATTGGTGTTTCGCGCATTGTGGCAGCGGCTATTGAGCAAAATAATGATGATTACGGTATTATTTGGCCACAATCTATTGCCCCATTTGATTTAGCTATTGTGCCAATGAACATGCATAAGTCGCATCGTATTCCTGATATTGCTAATAATCTATACCAAGGTTTAAAAGATGCAGGCCTAGATGTTTTATTTGATGACCGTAAAGAGCGCCCTGGCGTTATGTTTAACGACATGGAATTAATGGGTGTACCTTATACTTTAGTGATTGGTGAGCGTAACCTTGATGAAAATAAGGTTGAGCTTAAAAATCGCCGTACCGGTGAAAAGTTAATGGTTGATTTAGACACCGCAATAGAGACTATTAAAGCGGCTGTTAAAGGTTAATAACACCTACGCTTAAAACAAACTATAAGGCCGCATTTAAACATGCGGCCTTTTTTATGCGCATTTAATGGTAATATATATAAAAGCTAGTCACCTAATCTTCTTTCCATAACAATAAACTTTAATTAGCTGGTTTGATATAAATTGTCATGGAGGCTTCGCTAAAGTGTCTCATAAGTGTCATTAGATTTATCTACAGTGTTTAATTATTACACTATGGATGACGGGCATGACAAACAATCAACAGCGTAAAAAACAACATTATCCAGCCGTTTGGATATCGGATGTACATTTAGGGTATAAAGACTGTAGAGCCGACTATTTATTAGATTTTTTAAATTCAATTGAATGCGATACGCTTTATTTAGTGGGTGATATTGTTGATCTGTGGTCGATGAAGCGCAGTTTTTATTGGCACCCATCTCATTACCAAGTGCTTAGTTGTATACAACAAAAAGCCCTTGATGGCACCCGTGTAATATACATACCTGGTAACCACGACGAGACCTTTCGCCACTACATAAATCAAACTTTATTTGGTGTAGAAGTCCACCAGCAGTTTATTCATACCACAAAAGCCAATAAACGCTTTTTACTGCTTCACGGTGATGACTTTGACTCGGCAACCCGCTACAACAAGCTCATTAGCATTGCAGGCGATGCAGGATATGACTTACTGCTGTTTTTAAATCGTTGGACTAACCGAGTTCGTAAAGTGTTTGGCGGTAACTACTATTCGCTTGCTGCATGGATAAAAGCACGCGTTCATAAAGCCCGGGAAGCCATTGCGGCTTTTGAAGATGCCGCTATTCATGAGGCAAAAAAACAAAAGGTCGATGGCATCATTTGCGGACACATCCATCACCCTAAAATTAAAGTAGTAGATGGCATAGTGTATTGTAATGATGGTGATTGGATTGAAAGCTGTACTGCATTAGTTGAGCAACCAAATGGTAAAATAGAGCTTTTGCATTGGTCTGATACGCAAAAAGTACTTGATACAGCCGATGTAACCAGCTTAGTTAAACCTATTCAAACTGATACCAAACCAAGTAAGTCAGCAGCGTAACTGCTGACTTAGCCCATTTAGTTTAACCAGGTTAGTAGCCTATTTTTAAGTGTTTTAGGCTTTATTGGCTTGGTAATATAATCATTCATGCCGGCGGTAATGCAACGCTCTCTATCGCCTTCCATTGCACTTGCGGTCATGGCAATAATTGGAATGCTAATATACTCAACCCCAGCTTTAGCATTTCTTATTTCGCTGGTGGTATCGTAGCCATCTAGGTTAGGCATTTGGCAATCCATTAAAATTAAGTCAAACGGTTGCTCTTGATTAAATTTAAGGGCAGAGAGTGCTTCTATACCATCACTTGCACAGGTAATTTTTATCCCTGTGCGTTTTAAAATAGCCTTCGCTACCTCAATGTTAATCATGTTGTCGTCAACCAATAATACATGATACTTAGACAACTCAGGCTCTGGCTCTATGTCGTTTGCTTGTTTAGGCGCGGTTAAAACAAACTCATTATTAGCGCCAAAAATACTGCCTAGCTTATAGGTAAATTGATCTTGCGTAAGTGGTTTGTGCAAAATGTGGCTATGCTCAGGAAACACCTTTTTAGATTGCTTATTCACCACCATGTCTCGCAATATAAGCACGTATTTTTTATCTGCCTTTTCGCAGTAGCTTATTAGCGCATTAACTTGCGGGTGTTCGTCATCAATAATCAGTAAATCGGCATCAAATTCACTGTGTTCACTAAAGTAGTCGAGCCTTGTAATATGGCTTGGCTGAATTTTACAGGTTTGAGTTAATAATCCGCATACATTTTTAAATACGTTATCGCGCGCAATAAGCGCCGCTACACTGACCTCTTTAGAAAGCTCAATGCCGGTATTAAGTTTTTGCTGTTGCGCCACATGTAACTCTACCGTGGCAATAAAGGTGCTGCCAACGCCCTTTTCACTGCTAACGGTGATATTACCGCCCATTAATTGCGCCAATTTTTTACATATAGACAACCCTAAACCGGTGCCACCAAAATGGCGCGTAGTGCTTGAATCTTCTTGGGTAAACACATCGAACAGTTTATCGATGTTTTCAGGGGCAATACCAATACCGGTGTCTTTAATTATAAAGCTCATTAAAATTTTACTGTCGGTAATGTATTTAGAGTTTAAGGTTAAACTTACTTCGCCTTTATGCGTAAACTTAAACGCATTATTTATTAAATTAATTAAAATTTGCTTAAGGCGATGGCTATCACCAATAACCATTCTATCAACCACGTTTTGGGTATTTAAAAAGACCTCTAACCCTTTACGTTGGCCCTGCAGCGCAATTGAATTGATCATATCGCTACAGACAGAGATAACATCAAACGAGTGATTATCAATATCTAGTTTACCCGCTTCAATTTTAGAAAAATCTAAAATATCGTTAATTAAACTCATTAACGAATGTGCACTGCTATTGGCTAATTTTAAATAGTGTTGCTGTTGCTCATTGAGGCTGTCTTCTTTTAGCATTTCAAGCATGCCTAAAACACCGTTCATGGGTGTGCGTATTTCGTGGGAAATATTGGCTACAAAGTCACTTTTTGCTTGGCTTGCGGCAAGGGCTTGGTCAATCGCTCGCTCAAGTTCAACAGTACGCTGAGATACCTTTAACTCTAACGTGCTATTTAAACCCTGTAACTGTGATTGAGTTTGCTTTAACGAGCTGATATTACGCAAAATAGCAGCAACCTGATAACGATTGCTAAATACATCAAATACGCTGGTCAGCGTGATTGAATAATATTCTTTATTGCCATCATCACCAGTATAAACCGCTTCAAATGGCATTTTAGAGCCATGCTCTATGGTTTCACTAATGCAGTTTTTATCTTCATCTGCAAGGGTAAATAAGTTACTAAAGCGGGTGTTGTCATTACCTAGCCTACTTGCAAAAACTTTTTTAGCCGTTTGATTACAGTGAATAATGGTTTCATCACTGTCTATGGTAAAAATGGCGTCGAGTGAATTTTCAATCACTTTATTATTTTGCTCTGTTAAAGAGTGTATAAGCAGCTTGCGATTAATATAACGCTGATATAACAGCGTAATAATTATAAATATGGTAAAAAATGTGGCGGTGATGGCAATAAAACTTTCGCGCCTTTTTGCTACGCGTTCCAACAAGGTTTCAGAATCAACAGAAACGGCCATCTCTAACGGCAGCATGGCAATATCGCCTTCAAAACTTACCCGTTTATTTAAAAAGTACTGTTTTGGCGCATCACCTATTAACAAGGTTTCGTGAGAGTTCATGTTTTGTGTGGGGCTAAATTCATCGATCCAAGTTTTGGCTTGGTTAAATTCAAAGCCAAACCGTAAATCTGGGTTTGGGTGGTATAAAAATTCGCTTTCATTATTAAGCAAATAAATATTAATCCCAGGTGGAAGTTCAAACGTTAAACTTTCAAATAACTTATCTGCTGAGTAGTTTGTCACTAAAATTGCAAACACTTGCTTTAAATGATCGAAAACAGGCTTAGCTACGCGGTATGTACTCACAAAGGGTTTTTGTATTTCGCCGTTTTCGCGGTTGTAGTTAATAGGCGATATATACACGCTTTTTTCATCAAGCATGCTGGCTTTAAGTACGTAGTCTCGCCCGCCTTTTTTTTGCAGTTGTGCGCCCTCTAGCCTAATTATGTCACCTAAAAAGCGGTCTACACGTACTATCTCTTGGCCATTTTCAGCAAGCATAATGTAACGTGCTTGCAAAATAGAATCGTCGGTTTGCATAAACCCGCTAAAAATATCAGCAAGGCGGTCTTGCCATACAGCAATTGGGGTTTGTAATAGTGGGTCGATTAATTGGTTGTCGGTCGCTCTAGATATACCTTGAATAGGTGGAGTGGCGTTTAAAAAGCGAATAGCGGTAATACTGTCGTTTAAATGATTTTTTAAAGACGCGGCTTTTGTTTCAAGCTCACGATTGAGTTCATTACGTGCATCGTTATATATCTCTGCGCGTACTTTTTTTTCAAACACATATACCGAAGGCAATGCAATAACTAAAAAAACAATAATGGCAACCAGTAATAATTTATTACCTTTTGCTGCTGTTATAAATACATTCCTTTTTAGCATTGAACCCTCACTCCTCACTATTTTCTAGGTTAGATTATAGAGGATTATTTGATAAAAAATAGAAGTAAAAATAATTAGTTACTTAAAAAAGTGTAATTAAAGTTTGAACAAATACTCTAAACCAATCACTTAGTATTACTATTAAAAAGCAGTGTTAATTTAAGATGAATACCATTCTAAAAAACATACAAATTAATATAGACGGCAAATAAAAAAATTATAAGCGATAACAGTTAATGGGTAGTAAAAGTAAACAAGCAAGGCAATACCCTGCCCGTTTATAAAACCTTAAACTATCTAAATAATACGTCTTCGCGGTTAAACCACTTAACACAAAAGGCAAGTAACGCCCCAGCTATAATAGCTGTTGCTAAAAATATTAAGCCTACAAGGGTGTAATCTACCGTGCCTTTAACAATTTCTTTAATTGCGAGCGCAACATTAGTAACAGGAATAAAAGCAGTTTTAGCTGTTAGCTCTACATTAGGCATAATGGATACAATGATGGGAAAAAACACCCCCATACTCAATGGTGCCATGTAGTTTTGCGCTTCTTTAAATGTACGAGCATAAATAGATATTGCTAACGCCAATGCTGAGAATATCGCGGCAATAGGTAGTAACAATACAAAAATCATTAACAAATCGCTTACCGCTAATGAGCTAAATGCTGTTTTAATTACTTCTAGGTCTGCAAATGCAAGGGCTACGGCTATCCACCCGCCCATACTGAGTACAGTTATAGTTGTTGATGCAATTGAGGTTGTCAGTAAGGTTATAAATTTGCCTAGTACAAGCTCTGTACGCGTAATAGGTGTAAGCAATAAGGTTTCTAATGTACCGCGCTCTTTTTCACCTGCACCTAAGTCTATTGCTGGGTACGTAGCGCCCATAAGAACTATAGGAATCAGTAGGTAGGGCAAAAAGCCACCTAGTTTTTCACCTAAGTTTTCACGTTTATCGGCGGTATCAACCTTAACTACTTCAATAGGGGTTAAAAGTGCTAAATGAGCTTCTTTTTCAATACCAAAACTGATTAATTTTTCTGTTTGTAATGCATCGCTATATTCTTTGGCGAGCTCTTTTACACGCTGAAATAAAAAGTTGATAGATTTAGCATCATTAAATACCACTTCCCACTTACTTTGCTGGGCATCATTCAAAGCTTGTTTAGCGTTAGTGGGTAAATATATACCCATGTCTATATCACCTGCGATTACCCCTTCTTTTAGCTCTTCAATGCTATTAAAGGTTTTAGCACCTTTATAAAGTTCAAAGCTTTTATGATAAAACACTTTTTCGGTAAACTCTGGCGCGTAGTCGCCATTAATAATGGCGTAGGTATGTACCTTTTGTTCAGCATCGAGTGCCGCTTGAGAGCTAATAAACGCCATAACGGCAAATAATAAGGGAAACACCGCAACGGGTAGAGCGACTACAAACAACAAGGTTTTTTTATCGCGTAAGAGTTCTGTTAATTCCTTTTTAAAAACTTCAAACATCGTGTTTCTCCGTTAAAATATTCATAAACGCTTGGTTTAGCTCTTCACTATTACCTGCCTGTTTGAATTCAGCAAGTGTGCCATCAAAGCAGCTTACGCCTTCATTAATTACCGCAACACGGTCACATAAAAGGGCCACTTCATCTAAATGGTGCGTTGAAAAAATAACAGGCGTGCCTTGCGCCTTTAAGCCTTTTATAAAGTTGATCACTGTTTGTGTGGTCATGATATCAAGGCCTGTGGTTGGCTCATCGAGTACCACCACTTCTGGGTGATGTACCACAGCACGGGCAATATTGGCTTTTTGCTTCATGCCGGTAGATAGGTTTTCTGCACGTTTATCAATAAATTTATGCATGTCGAGCAAAGTAAAAAGTTCTTCACAACGAGCCGCTATTTGCTCTTTGTTCATTCCATGAAGCTTTGCAAAGTATTCAATATTTTCTTTTACGGTCAGGCGACCATACAAGCCTGTTGAACCGGATAAAAAACCAATAGACTTGCGCCCTACTAACGGCTTTTTAATTATGTCGTTGCCGGCAATAGTTATTGTGCCTTCATCGGGCTTAAGTGCAGTTGAGAGCATACGCAATGTAGTAGTTTTACCTGCGCCATTAGGGCCAAGTAACCCTAACACTTCGCCTTTTGCACATTGAAAGCTGACATCTCTTACTGAATGAAAAAAATCTTTATCTTCACGCGGGTCTATATCATCAACTTTATTTTTTTTATGATCCTTGGTTAACTTAAACTTTTTTTTAAGCCCTGCGACTTCTATCATTTTCGTATCCTTCGTTTAGCTCTAAAGTAGTCGGTATTATCATAGAACGATTCATTCACATTTGCGTCATGCCACCCTGGTACACCTAATAATGGCAATGGAGAAAGCTGTTTGTTATCGGCTAAGCAATGCTCTATTTTTATCTTCTCATAAAGTACTTGGTCTAGGTACTGATATTGAGTAACTAAATCTTTACAAAATATTTCATCCGGTACACTTACAAATAACGCTTTACCCGTTAAACCAATATAGGGTTTTGTAAGCATTTCATAATTAGCGTGGCCAAACATAAAAGGTTGTATTGTTTTGCCCCACTCTTCTCGGTGAGTTATAAATGCAGTTTTCCATTGATGGTCTGTTAAAAGCGTTTGCCACTTAGTATCACTAATGGCAAGCACCACGCCGCACTCGTCAAATAATGTGAGTGCATTACGATGTTTAGTACGTTGCTTTAAGCCATGTTGCGCTATTTCTTGCACGTGGCGCTGATTAATAAGCGCCTTAGTTTTTGGAAACAAACACCAAATAAAGCCACCAAATAAGTCGTGCCAATTTTTACTGCGTGTTGGCACTACGCCAGTTTCAAAAATGACTTGCTCATAATAGCGCTCACCAAAATCAACGCTTGAATCGTCTTCAAACGTTATGGGGAGGTTATTAGCATTAATGGCATTCAAATACACAGTGAACCAATCGGGGGTTGGCCAATCAGTTTGTTTATCAATATTAAACAGTGTTCGTAAGTGCTCAAACGCACCGCTTTTCAAACTACTAACTTGCCATTGCTCGGGCGGAGTAAAGCGCTTCATTTATACCTTTAACAATTTATGCTGTTAATTTGTGGGCAGTTTACCGCAAAAACTGGTTCTAATTAATAGAAGTTAATATACTAATCACATCTTAGAACAAGAATAGAGCTACTATGAAACGATATTTCTCTCTCACACTGATTGCTGGCGCTGTATTAGCTGGCTGTGCAACAACAAGTATTACACCTACCGATGTAACAAATGGTTACAACAGTATTAAAGCAGATGAACTTGCAGCGCACATTAAAGTGCTTGCCTCTGATGAATTTGGCGGTAGAGCGCCTTCATCTGAAGGTGAAAAGTTAACGCTTGATTACTTAACTACACAATTTAAAGCATTAGGGTTTGAACCTGGTAATGGTGATAGCTTTTTACAAGAAGTGCCGCTTGTTTCATTAGAAGCTGATTCAAATATGGTATTAAGTATTGGTGGTAAAGATTATCAATACAAAAAAGACATGGTTATGGGCAGTAGCCGCATTAGCGCACAAGAAGGGATTGAAAATTCAGAGCTTGTCTTCGTAGGTTACGGTGTAAATGCCCCTGAATATAACTGGAACGATTACGAAGGCCTAGACGTAAAAGGCAAAACTGTTGTAATGCTTGTTAACGATCCGGGTTTTGCTACAAAAGATCCTACGTTATTTACCGGCGATGCAATGACCTACTACGGCCGCTGGACTTATAAATATGAAGAAGCGAGTCGTCAAGGTGCAGCCGGTGCTATCATCATTCACGAAACCGCCCCTGCATCATACCCGTGGTCAGTGGTTGAAAACTCGTGGAGCGGTGAGCAGTTTGGTTTTCAAAAAGAGAACAACAATATGGACCGCGTTGCGGTTGAAGGCTGGGTAACCACTGATGTAGCTAAAGAGTTATTTGCTAAGGCGGGTCTTGATTTTGAGACTGCAAAAGCCAATGCAGCTAAAGGTGCGTATAACGTTGACATGGGCGATTTAACTGCATCGGTTAATGTTAAAAATACAATTAAAAAATCGGTGTCGTATAACTTTATTGCAACGTTGCCGGGTAGCGAAAAAGCGGATGAACATGTTATTTATTCAGCGCATTGGGATCACCTAGGTACAGATACAACCCGTAAGGGCGACCAAATTTATAATGGGGCACACGATAACGCCACAGGCACTGCGGGGCTAATTGAGGTTGCAGAGGCATTTACTAAGCTACCAAAGCACCCTACTCGCTCAATGACATTTTTAGCTGTTACGGCTGAAGAGCAAGGCTTACTTGGATCTAAATACTACGCTGCTAACCCAGTTATTGCTGCCGATAAAACAGTCGCCAATATAAACATGGATAGCCTAAACTTATTAGGTAAAGTAAAAGACATGAACGTAGTAGGTTTAGGTAAGTCGCAAATGGACGACCTACTAGCCAAAGCAGCAAAAGAGCAAGGTAGAACAATAGCGGGCGACCCTAAACCATCTTCAGGTGGTTATTACCGCTCTGATCACTTTGCATTTGCAAACATGGGTATTCCGGCTATGTATGCAGGCGGCGGTACTGTTGCCGCTGATGAGGATACAGCAAATTACCGTAAACGTATGAGCTTAGTGCTACGTGGTTGTTACCATCAACCCTGTGACAGATACCGCGATGAGTGGGATTTATCGGGTGCGGTGCAAGACCTACAATTATTTTATAAAGTAGGCTTTGATATTTCTGAGCAAGCACAATGGCCAGCATGGTACGAAAACTCAGAGTTTCAACGCAAATAATGTATTTAGCCTGAGCGTAGGTTATTTACCATCGAAAAACTCAAACTGAGCTATCGATTTAAACAGATGCAAATGATATTGATTATCATTTGCAAAATGTATACAGTGTGTCTTAGTTAAAATAAAACTGGGGCACACTTATGATTTTACTCTCTCAAATAGGATTTATTACGCCAGCTTCCAAACGGTTTGTTAGCCAAAATAAACGCTTACTCCTACCACTTTTTTTATTGGTATGTTTAGCTGTTCCTAGTCTTCGCGAAATAACCATTACTGCTCTCAGTGATGCGTTTTTTCAGGTTAGTGTATTTGTAGCGGCTACGTTACTTATTTACTACTACGCAATAGAACATATCCCTCAATTAGAAATGAGCTACTTAAGCGCTAAATCTAAGTCGCTTGAAGTGCTGTTTGCATCCGTTCTTGGCGCTTTACCCGGCTGTGGTGGTGCAATTATTGTGGTTACTCAATACACTAAAGGCCAAGCAAGCTTTGGGGCTATTGTTGCTGTACTTACCGCCACAATGGGCGATGCTGCTTTTTTACTGCTTGCTACGCGCCCTACTGAAGGCTTAACAATAATGGCTATAGGTTTAGTGGTAGGCACGCTGTGTGGATTAATAGTTAATGCAATTCACAAACCTGACTTTTTACGTCCCAGCGCACAAGAGCAAAAACACCAAGTAAAAGTTTTGCCCACTAAAATAATAAAAATTAGCAAACCTGTGTGGATGTTTGCCATTATTCCAAGTTTAATCATTGCGTTTTTAATTGCATTTAATGTGGACTTTAACCAATTTGGTCAATATACCAGCACCGGTATTAGCTTATTTGGTGCAGCAATGGCACTGTTTACGGTTGTTATATGGGCCTACTCTTCTAAAGGTGAAACCTATAAAGAAGTAACCTCTGAAGAGGATGAATGTAATCCGCCTTCTAAGCTTATAAAAGTATTACAAGATACCCATTTTGTAACTGCATGGGTGGTGGCTTCGTTCATGTTGTTTGAAATATTAGTCAGTGTGGTAGGGCTTGATTTAAAAACCTGGTTTATGCACTACGCCTATTTAGCACCGTTAATTGCAGTCGTCATTGGTTTTTTACCTGGCTGTGGGCCACAAATAATTGTAACCACGCTTTATATACAGGGCATTATTCCTTTTAGTGGATTAGCTGCTAATGCGATTTCAAATGATGGCGATGCGTTGTTTCCTGCCATTGCAATGGCGCCAAAAGCGGCTGTAATTGCTACCTTGTATACCTCTATACCTGCTTTAGTTGTTGGTTACGGGCTTTATTTTTTAAGTTAACAGTTTAAAAAATCATAAGTACAAAAAAGCTCAGCAATTGCTGAGCTTTTTTAATGTTAGCGTATTATTTATACAGAAACAGGTTCAACCGCTAACTCTTTTGGATTTGGGCCATAATCGTTCTCACCTTCATGTGAGTCTTGCGCAAGGAATACAATTATAACAATCCAGCCAATGATTGGCACTAACCAAAGTAGCTGCCACCAGCCAGAACGGCCAGTATCGTGTAAACGGCGTGCACCTGCGCTTAATTGAGGAATTAACAGTGCCAAGCTATAGATAGTACCAATTACAGCTACGCCCATTAGCTCATCAACAACACCTAGTACTATGCTGATTAATAAATTTATTAAGTAAAACATCCAAAATGCTTTACGGCGATTACGTCCTGAAAAATCTGCGTAGCTACGCAGCGCGTTCATATAATGTTCCATTACAATTCCTTAGTGTTAGTTTTTATATTCCCTAGCGGGTTTGTTTTATTACCTTTTAGTAACATTTGTATCTTAATTAAAAACACCGCGCTTTAAAACAAAAAACCAGCAAATTGCTGGTTTTTTTATAAGTTTAATTATTAACTCATAGCCATCATCATTGCCGATGGACTTTCTAGGTACGATTTCCACAAGTTATTAAAGCGCGCAATTGTACCGCCATCAATAACGCGGTGATCGCCTGACCAACTCACTTGCATAATAGCTTTACTCACAACTTGCCCGCTTTCATCAAAGCGCGGTAAGTGTTGTAACTTCCCTAATGCTACAATTGCAACTTCTGGCTTATTAATAATCGGGGTCGCAATAGTGCCGCCAATTGCCCCAATATTTGAAATGCTAATGGTGCCCCCTTTTAAGTCATCTGGTGCTACGCGTCCCTCGCGTGCTGCATCAGTTAAGCGTGTTAAACTGTTTGCAACTTCAACAATACTCTTAGATTGGCACGATTTAATATTAGGCACTAGCAAACCCACTTTTGAATCCACTGCTACCCCAATATTATGATCGTCAAAGTAGGTAAGCTCAGTGCAATCATCATTTACTTTAGAATTAAGCACTGGGTACTCTTTCATCGCAAGCGATAACGCTTTGATAAAAAATGGCATCATAGTGAGCTTTACACCTTGCGCTTTATATTGCTCTTTTAAACTCGCTCGCAGGGCAATTAATTGCGTTAAGTCTATCTCGTCACTAAAGGTAAAGTGAGGGATTGTAGAGACCGAGGCCATCATTTGCTTCGCCATAGCCGCTTTAATGCCTTTAATTGGCTCTGCACGCATACCACCGCTTTGTGTTTGTGGCGATTGTGGCTCTTTACTTTGAGTAACGCTGCTTTTAGTAGTAGCACTACTAAGTGGTGATGTATCTATTGTGTTAGGTACCTCACCTTTAATAAATTCTTCTATGTCTTGTTTATAAATGCGGCCATTTTTACCGCTGCCCGGTACGCACGTTAAATCAACATCAAGCTCTCGCGCTTTGCGCCTTACAGCCGGTGAGGCAACCGCTTTTTTATTAACAACTTTATTTGCTGTTGTTTGCTGCGTTGCTATAGATTTATCTGCCGCTTTACTTTGTGCTTTTACAACGGCGTCGTTTACATCTACATTGGGTTTTGCTGTACTGCCGGCTATGCTCATTTGAAATAACGGGCTATGTACCTGAGCAATTTCACCTTTTTGATAGTAAAGCTTTTGCACTGTCCCTGTGTATTTAGCCGGAATTTGTACCAGCGCTTTGTCGGTCATTACATCACACACAGCCTGATCTTCTTGTATTTCATCGCCTTCGGCCACTAGCCAATCAACAATTTCACACTCAACAATCCCCTCGCCAATATCTGGAAGAATAAAATCTTCTAAATGCTCTGACGATGCGTTGTCGCTTTGTGTATTTTGCACTTGCTCTGTGTGTGTTTCATCGCTTTGGCTTTGCTCATCGGCTACATTCATAGCAAACAAGGGTGCATGAACCTGCGCTATCTCCCCTTTTTGATAATACAATTTAGTGATTACGCCATCGTGCACAGCCGGTATTTGCACTAGGGCTTTATCGGTCATCACGTCACAAATGGGTTGATCTTCTTTTACTGTGTCACCCTCTTGTATTAGCCATTCAACCACTTCGCACTCAACAATGCCTTCACCAATATCGGGTAATATAAAATCTTTAGCCATGGTATCCCCTAAAAATCCATTGATTGTTTAATTGCGGCCATTACTTTTAGCGCATCAGGCACATATTCTTTTTCAAGTGCTAATGGGTAAGGTGTATCTAACCCACATACTCGCATAATAGGTGACTCAAGGTGTAAAAAGCACTCTTGCTGAATAGTCGCCGCAATTTCTGCACCAAAGCCATTGGTAATAGGCGCTTCGTGGCTTATCACTAAACGTCCTGTTTTAGTAACCGACTTAGCAATTGTCTCAACATCCCAAGGTAATATGCTTCTAAGGTCAATCACCTCACAACTAATGCCTTGTTCATTGGCTTGTTTTGCTGCGTTTTCAACAATTTCCATTTGCGCGCCCCACGCAAGTACAGTGATATCTTTACCTTCTTGTACTACTTCTGCTTTACCCAGCTCAATGCTGTAATCACCCTCTGGTACTTCGCCGGTAGAAGCGCGGTATAAACGTTTAGGCTCGAAGAAAATAACGGGGTTATCGTCTTTAATACTTGCTCGTAGTAACCCTTTTGCTTGGTACGGGTTACGCGGTACCACTATTTTTAACCCTGGCGTATGGGCAAAATATGCCTCTGGCGATTGTGAGTGATATAAGCCCCCCGCAATACCGCCACCATACGGTGTTCGTATCGTTAAATTGCCCACGTTAAATTCATTACCACTGCGGTATCTAAACTTGGCAGACTCATTAACTATTTGATCAAATGCCGGAAAAATATAATCAGCAAATTGTATTTCAGCAAGTGCAGGCGCGCCAAACGCGGCTAAGCCATTGGCAAAACCTAAAATACCTTGCTCTGTAAGCGGTGTGTTAAATACGCGGTGTTTACCGTACTTTTCTTGCAAACCTGAGGTCGCCCTAAAAACACCACCAAAATAGCCAACATCTTCACCAAAAATACACGCCTGAGGGTGCTCATTCATGGTGATATCGAGCGCAGAATTAATTGCGTGTAGCATGTTCATTTTAGCCATTACTTAATTCTCCCTGCTGTGATTGGGTACGCATCTGGGTGCTGCTTTATATGTGCTTTTAAATCGTTATATTGACGCTCAAGTGAAGGAATTGGCGTATCGTAAACATCTGATATTAGCTCTTCAAGCGCTGGCTTTTGCACTTTTTCAGCACGTTTAAGGGCGGCTAAAATATCTTCACGAATAGTGTCTTTCGCTTTAGCATCGTCCTCTTCGTTTAACCACTCTTGCTTGATCAACCATTTTTTAAATTTATCAATTGGGCAAACTTTATGCGTGGCCTCTTCATCTTTTGAGCGATAACCACTTGGGTCATCTGAGGTTGAGTGAGCGCCTAATCTGTACGCTATTGACTCAATTAATACCGGCTCGCCCTGCGTTGCTGCAATTTCGCGGGCCTTTTGTGTTGCTGCAAACACGGCTAATGCATCTGAGCCATCAACACGTATGGTTTTAATGCCATACCCTACGCCTCGCGACGCTATACCATCGCCTTTAAATTGCTCATCTGCAGGCGTTGATATTGCATACCCGTTATTACGTGCAAAAAATATAACAGGGGCTTTGTGTACCGCAGCCATATTTAAACCCGCATGAAAGTCACCTTCAGATGCTGCGCCCTCACCAAAGTAACAAATCGTCACATTATCTATGGTGCTTGCAAGCTCGCCGGTTTTTGCGTCAATGTGTTTTACTTTTTGCCCGTAGGCATAACCCGTAGCTTGAGGAATTTGCGTACCAAGGGGCGATGATATGGTCATATAATTTAATTCTTTTGAACCATAATGAATCGGCATTTGGCGCCCTTTTCCTAAATCTAACTCATTAGAAAACATTTGATTCATAAATTGGTCAAGCGTAAATCCGCGGTAATGCAAAGCGGCTTGCTCGCGGTATTGCGCCATAATCATGTCATCTTGATCAAGTGCAGCAGCAGAGGCAGTAACAGCGGCTTCTTCACCTAAACATTGCATATAAAAGCTTACGCGGCCTTGGCGCTGCGCCCCTTGCATCCGCTCATCAAGTAGGCGAATAAAACGCATTGTTTCGTATAGTTTAATCGCTGTGTGTTTAGAAATAGTCGGTGCGGTAGCACTAGGATGAATGTCGCCGTCCTCAGTTAAAATACTAAGGGTTGGAATAGTTAGCGCATGACCGTCTATAAACTCGAGGTCGTGGTTAATATTCAGCGATACGTTATTTGGATTACTCATAACCTACCTTCTCTTGTTGTCTGTGATACAGCACCCCTTTTAAGTTTTTATTATGGGTGAGGCTTGCGAATAAACTTTGCAGCATCTGCGCTGTATTTAATTAAAGCTGCCACCACCTTACGTTAACGTAAGATGTTATTCAACAAGTGTAAGACGAAACAAAAGTAAAATACGATTAAAAATATGGAAAGTTAACTGTACGCATTTATTAAACTAATAAAAACATACAGTTAAATATTTAAGGTGAGTGGTCTGATGAGTTTTATTAGACGAAATTACTATCTACTTGCATAGGAATAACGGTAAGCAATGCCCTTTGCCCAAGCGCAACGTGCGCATTTGGAAAAATAATAGCTTCCCCTTCCACATCGGCATAATAAGGGGTATCGCCGTCTGTTGCTAGCAACTCACCTTTAGCAAACCCTGTGAAATTTTCTGCATCATCAGAAAACGGAAAGCTAAAGTCCTGCTGCGTTCTATTAATTGTGCGATGCACGGCAAACAGCTCAAAGTCACTTGCATTAAATTGAGGGTATTGCACTTCTTTTTGGCTAATTAATGCAGTTAGCGTTTGCTTGGTTTTTGCAAAGCGAGCCATGTCGTTTTCACCAAACGGTTTAACTTGACCCAGTTCAACGGTAAATGAATCAGCGCCATGAACAAACGAAGAATAGTAACTGAATGTGGTTGCCGGTGATTTCATCATCAATACGGTATTTACACCGCAGCTAAGTAAAAATTGTAACTGCGATTTTTTCCATGGTTTACCATGAAGATAAGGATACACAGCAAATTTTTCATTTTTTGAGCCACGTATAGCGGTATGCAAATCATAATGATAACGTGCACTGCCTTGCTCGCCCCGTGCAAAAAAGTCAGTTACATACTCTTCTAGGTTTGCAGCGCGTTTGCGCTCATCGTTCATTGGCACACCCTCAACAGTGTGGTGGCCGTTAAACAAACGGTTTAGGTTTTCTTCTACAAAACGCAGGCCAATATTTATTGATTTTGGATTACCAAATATAAAGAGCACACGCTGATTTAATGCAAGCTCACCTTTTATTATGGTTTTTATTAGCTCGTCACAAATTTCTATAGGTGCTGTTTCGTTACCGTGTACAGCGCTTGAAAGCACAACATCTTTTGTTGTTGTACCCTGAGGTTGAAATTCAATAACGCCTGTATCGTGAACGGTTACGCGCGTGCCATTTTCTAAAGCAAATTCACTTGCCTCTAAATGCCATTCATTGTCGCGACTGAGTGTTAAAAAATCGCCGCTATTTATTAGTTCATTTAAATAATCTGGTTTGGCTAACATGATAAGCCCTTTTATAGTGTGAGAGATACAAACAAAAACGGCTGAATAAATCAGCCGTTTTTAAATAGTGTAAGCCGTGTTAGCTGATCACAGAATCAACTAATTGCTTCGCTTCTTTTTCTAGTAGTGCTAAATGCTCTTCACCCTTGAAAGACTCAAGATAAATTTTATAAATATCTTCAGTACCAGAAGGACGTGCTGCAAACCAGCCGTTTTCAGTCACTACTTTTAAGCCGCCAATGGCCGCATCATTGCCAGGTGCATGCGTCAGTTTTTGTAAAATAGGTTCGCCAGCTAATGTATCGGCTTTAACATCGCTTGCACTAAGTGCTTTTAAACGTGACTTTTGCGCACTGCTAGCAGGGGCATCTAAACGCTTATATAGTGGAGAGCCAAATTCTTGCTCTAGCTCTTTATAAAGTGCTGATGGTGTTTTACCTGTTACTGCGAGTATTTCAGCTGCAAGTAACCCCATAATAAAGCCGTCTTTGTCGGTACACCATACGCTGCCATCAAATCGTAAAAACGCAGCACCCGCACTTTCTTCGCCACCAAAGGCAAGCTTGCCTTTGTTTAAGCCATCTACAAACCATTTAAAGCCAACCGGCACTTCTTTAACTTTACGCTCATTACGAGCTACTACGCGGTCAATCATTGAGCTAGAAACCAGCGTTTTGCCAATTTCTACACTGCTGTCCCAGTCGCGGTGTTTTAATAAATAATCAATCGCTACAGCTAAAAAGTGATTAGGATTCATTAATCCATCTGGGGTAACAATACCGTGGCGGTCGTAATCTGGGTCGTTGCCAATAGCAATATCAAAGTCGTCTTTTAATTTAATTAAATTAGCCATTGAGTAAGGTGATGAGCAGTCCATACGGATTTTGCCATCTTTATCAAGGGGCATAAATGCAAAACGCGGATCAACACTGTCGTTTACTACGGTTAAATCTAAATTATATTTTTGCGCTATTAATGGCCAAAAGTTAATACCAGAGCCACCAAGCGGGTCAATACCTACTTTAATACCCGCATCGCTAACGGCTTTTAAATTAACTATATTTTCTAAGTCGTTAATGTATGGCGTCATTAGGTCTTCGTATTTAATAAACCCTGAACGCGATGCTTTAGCAAATGGAAACAGCTCCACTTCTACTAAATCTTCTAATAGTAATTGATTTGCTCTGTCTTCAATCCATTTAGTTACGTCGGTATCTGCTGGGCCGCCGTTAGGTGGATTGTATTTAAAGCCACCGTCTTCTGGCGGGTTATGTGAAGGCGTTACCACAATACCGTCGGCTAATTCGTTAGGATTTAATTTGTTATGGCAAACAATAGCATGGCTAATGACAGGAGTTGGCGTGTAGTCGTGATTTTGCTGGGTGATTACTTGCACCTCATTAGCCACTAATACTTCTATGGCAGAGTTAAAAGCAGCTTCACTTAATGCATGTGTATCTTTACCTAAAAAAAGCGGACCAAAAATGTCGTTTTGCTTTCTGTAGTCACAAATAGCTTGTGTAATGGCTAAAATATGAGATTCGTTAAACTTAACATCGTAAGAGCAACCACGGTGACCCGACGTACCAAAAGCAACACAATGCTCTGGGTTTTGCTCTAAGTCTGGCTCATTTAAGTAATAAGCCGATACCAGTTTTGGTACGTTAACTAAAGTTGAATGTGGCGCAGTTTTCCCAGCACCTGAATGAATAGCCATGTTTATTTCCTTACAAGTAATCGCGAATTTCTTCTGCTTGCTCTGCTGAATAACCTAAGCACAGCGCAACCTCGTGTAGCATCATTTTTTTACGTGTCGTGTTCGAATTTGTCATTACCCAGTACTCACTGTCGGTAATGTTTTTAGGGTTCATACTACTGCCGCTATTAACTAAGTCTTCTTTGCTGGTTGCAAAGTAAACGCGGTCGCGCCCTTTTATATCAAGCACAGCACTAAACTCTTTTTTATGCGTTCTATAAAAAGCACTTAAAATAAATAAAAACCTGCCTACCACCCCTTTTTGCATTGCTAGTTCTTCTTTATTTAGAATATTAAATACATTAGCGTTTGTTTGCTTCACGGGTGTGACAGCCTCTTGCTCTTGGCTGTCGTTAGTAGCTGGCGTGTCGTCAATTGGGGCTTGAGTAGCTGTTTGATTGTTTTGATTGTTCTTAGCAACGGGAGTGTTGTCATCACCGTTTAGATTTAATAAACGACGTAAAATAGTGGATGCGCTTTCGCCAATACTTTGTGTATTGCTAGCAATATACTGATATAACTCGTCGTCTATGTCGATTTGTTTCATGTTGTTCCTGTCATTACGGGCCACATTTTTTCTTTCCCCGTGATTATACCCAAACCAAATATAAATGCGAGTTACAACAAGCACTCGCACAAACATATCCTATAAACACGCTAATAAAGGTGTGTTGATTATTTGCCTATAAACCCAATGTAGTAATTAACAGCTTTTAAAAATACTACCCATATTTTTATCTCCATTAGGCTGGTAACACCAAATAGCCCACAGCTGGCGTAAAAATAAACGGTGTTACCCCATAAAAGGCGCGTGCAGAGCAGTTAACCGTTATATCTTTTGCTTTTTAGGGCAATGCTCGGCAAACTAAGCCAAAATTTTAGGAGGCGGTCATGCTATTAAACTATAAACAATACGGTGAAGGTCCGGATGTAGTGATCATTCATGGTTTATTTGGCTCTTTAGAAAACCTAAATGTTATTGCAAAACCTTTGAGCGAGCACTTTAGGGTAACGAATGTAGATTTGCGTAACCATGGCGCTTCACCGCACAGTAATGAAATGAACTACCCTGCAATGGCCGCAGATATTGTTGAGCTAATGAACGCGTTAAATATTAACAATGCGCACCTGATTGGCCATTCAATGGGCGGTAAAGTGGCTATGGAAGTGGCGCTAATGCATAGCCAAAAAGTAAATAAGCTGGTGGTACTAGATATTGCCCCTGTGAGTTACCCTGCCCGCCACACACAAATTATTAATGCACTAAAAAAAGTGGCAACTAGCCAGGTTACTGATAGAAAACAAGCTGATGCTATTATGAGCGAGTACATTAATGAGCGAGGTGTTAGGCAGTTTTTACTAAAAAGCTTAGCTAAAAACGACGATGGACAGTACAAATGGCGATTTAATTTAGATGTACTTGATGAAAAATATTCGACAATCACCGCCAATGTTAATGAAAACAATTCTTGTTTGTGCGATACTTTATTTATCAAAGGAAACGATTCTGATTACATACTGCCAGAATACCGCGATGAAATAACAAAGCGCTTTAAAAATACACGAGCAAAAATTATACACGGTGCAGGACATTGGCTTCATGCACAAAAACCCGCTGCAGTTAATAAAGCAATAAATGACTTTTTAACAGGGCTTTAATGCAATTTTAATCATGTGTTTTTGGTTATCCGTACTAAATTAATGCATATTTATATGCTATAGTACGCGCCGTTTAATTTAAAGGTTATACGTTGATGGTCAGTCAGTTTATTAACGAATTTGATACCCTAGGGTTGTACTTTGGCTTAGCCGGTATTTTTGTATTCATCGGCCTGGCAATTAAAGACGTACTTAATAGTGGTAACGTACCTAAGTTTGGTCGCTACATTGTGTGGGGCGTCCTCTTTTTAGGGTGTTCTGGCTTTATTGCGAAAGGACTTATACAAGTTTTTTGGCAAGGTGCAGGTGTAGGTTAGGCATGGCGAAGTCAGAAACAGATAGAACAACTCCCGATTTATTTGAATACGAAAAGCGCCCAGGCAGGCCTAAAACGAACCCTTTACCAAGGGATATGCAGTTAAAGGTTAATAAACGTAATCAAATAAAACGAGATAAAGCACGCGGTTTAAAGCGTGTAGAATTTAAAGTTTCATCACAGTTATATCAGGCACTGAGTGATATGGCAGATGCACAAAATATTAGCCGTAGTGCGCTGATTGAAACAATTTTACAAGAAAGATTGGCTATTGATAGATAAAAGGTTTGAAGTCCATGGCAAGTGTAGGCATTTTTTTCGGAAGTGACACAGGTAATACAGAACACGTAGCAAAAATGATCCAAAAAGAATTGGGTAAAAAGCTTGTGGCTGTACACGACATTGCAAAAAGCTCTAAAGAAGAGATTGCAGAGTTCGATTTAATCTTATTCGGTATTCCTACTTGGTACTACGGTGAAGCACAATGTGATTGGGATGACTTTTTCCCTGAGCTTGAAGAAGTAGACTTTGAAGGTAAGTTAGTGGCTATTTTTGGTTGTGGAGACCAAGAAGACTACGCAGAATACTTTTTAGACGCTATGGGTATGATCAACGATATCGTTACCGAGCGCGGTGCTATTGTGGTTGGCCATTGGTCTAGTGAAGGCTACGACTTTGAAGCATCTAAAGGTATGGCTGATGACACGCACTTTGTAGGCTTAGGTATTGATGAAGACCGCCAACCTGAATTAACAGAGCAACGTGTTAAAGCATGGTGCGCACAAGTATATGATGAAATGTGCTTAAGCGAACTAGCAGACTAACCTCCCCCCCCCCCTTTTATCGCTAACTGTTTAAATAATTATCAAACAGTTAGCGACTTTAGAATTAATAGCAAAATTGATCAATTGTTCTTTGCACTCAGTGCTTAGGCGCGTTATCCTTGTTATTGCTAATGTGTCGTGTGCATCTGTAAGAGATGTCTAGTATAACCAAACAAATTTGAGACAGATTTAATGACTGATCATAACTTGGAACTTAAAAAAGCCGGTTTAAAAGTAACTTTACCGCGTATTAAAATCTTAGAAATTCTACAATCTCCAGATAACCAACACATCAGCGCTGAAGATGTATACAAAATTCTTTTAGATTTAGGTGAAGAAATTGGTCTTGCGACTGTTTACCGCGTATTAAACCAATTTGATGACGCAGGTATTGTAAGCCGTCACCATTTTGAAGGCGGAAAGTCAGTATTTGAACTTTCTGGCAGCACTCACCACGACCACCTAGTGTGTTTAAAATGTGGCAAAGTTGTTGAATTTGAAGATGACTTAATTGAACGTCGCCAGTTAGAAATAGCCGAAGAAAACGGTATTACACTAACAAATCACTCTTTATACCTATACGGTGAGTGTCAAGACAAAGCAGCGTGTAAAGCATTTAGCGATTCAAATAGCTAATAACGCGCTATAGTAATAAAAAAACCTGCTATTGCAGGTTTTTTTGTTTTTAAAATTAAGCATTTAAACTGTGTTTAATACCAATTTGCAATAATAATATATTATGCAAATTGGTATTTTAAAGCGTTACTGCTTCTCGATTTTAGCCCATGAATCTCTAAGACCAACCGTTTGGTTGAATACTAAATTTTCTGACTTTGTATCACGTGAGAAATAGCCAGTACGCTCAAACTGGAAGCCTTGTGCTGGTTCAGCTTTAGCAAGCGATGCTTCTAGTTTTGCATTTTCTAATACAACTAACGAATCTGGATTAAGTGTCGATTCGAACTCTTCAGCTGCACCTGGGTTTGGTACATTAAATAAACGGTCATACAATCTAACTTCTGCATTAACCGACTCAGGCGCAGAAACCCAATGAATAACCCCTTTTACTTTACGACCGTCACTTGGGTTTTTACCTAGTGTTTCGTTGTCGTAAGTACAGTAAATAGTGGTAATTTCACCATTTTCATCTTTTTCTACACGCTGGGCTTTAATTACATAAGCACCACGTAAGCGTACTTCTTTATCAAGTACTAAGCGTTTAAATTTATTATTCGCTTCTTCGCGGAAGTCTTCACGCTCAATGAAAAGCTCACGAGTAAACGGTACTTCACGACGCCCCATTTCTTCTTTATTAGGGTGATTAGCTACCGACAATGTTTCTACTTTATCTGCATCAAAGTTTTCTATTACCACTTTAACTGGGTCGAGTACTGCCATTGCACGTGGTGCGTTTTCATTTAAGTCTTCACGGATACACGCTTCAAGCATGCCCATTTCAACCATATTTTCTTGCTTAGTCACACCGATACGTAAACAGAACTCACGTATTGAAGCCGGTGTATAACCACGACGACGTAAACCAGCAATAGTTGGCATACGTGGGTCATCCCACCCTTCTACATAGTTATTTACAACTAAGTCGTTTAGCTTACGCTTAGACATAATTGTGTATTCAAGATTTAAGCGCGAAAACTCAATTTGCTGTGGGTGGCATTCAAGGCTGATGTTATCAAGTACCCAGTCGTATAAACGGCGGTTATCTTGAAACTCAAGTGTACACAATGAATGGGTTATGCCCTCAAGCGCATCAGAAATACAATGTGTGAAGTCATACATTGGGTAAATGCACCACTTGTCACCTGTTTGATGGTGATGAGCAAAACGAACGCGATAAATAATTGGATCGCGAAGCACCATAAATGAGCTTGCCATATCAATTTTAGCGCGTAGAACACACTCACCTTCTTTGAATTCACCCGCGCGCATTTTTTCAAACAATGCGAGGTTTTCTTCTACAGAGGTGTCTCTGTATGGGCTGTTTTTACCCGGCTCTTTTAACGTACCGCGATACTCGCGTGCTTGATCGGCCGTTAAAAAACAAACGTACGCTAAGCCTTTTTCAATAAGCTCTACTGCATAGCCGTATAGGGTATCAAAATAGTTTGACGAATATTTTATCTCACCACTCCAGTTGAAGCCTAACCACTGCACGTCTTCTTTGATTGAATTAACGTAGTTAATATCTTCTTTTTCTGGGTTTGTATCATCAAAACGTAGGTTACATAAACCATCGTAATCTTTTGCAATGCCAAAATTCAAACAAATTGATTTTGCATGGCCAATATGTAAAAAGCCATTTGGTTCAGGTGGAAAACGTGTATGCGTAGTTGCATGTTTGCCACTTGCTAAATCTTCATCAATTCGAGTTCTTATAAAGTTACTTGGGCGATTCTCAATTTCCGCCATAGGAGTGCGATCCTCTGAATATTCGTGATAACAAAACTAATGCATTATTACAAAAACAAACACTAACATACAGCACTAGATGCGGGTTTATTCTAGTTATTATGGCAATGGTGCATTAGTTTATTACTTAAATTTGTTTTAGCGCAATATTTGAGTCATGAAAGGCATTTATAGTACCTAAACTTAAGCTCCTTAAAAGGATTCAAAGATGGCCAGTTCTACACAACACAGAGTTTATATACCAACAAATGCGCGAGCTAATCACTATTTACTCGCTGAAATTACACCCACTGATGACTTTTACACTAGTTTTAGCGATATCGATAGTTGCTATACCCGCATTGCCAAGCAACTATTTGCAAGCTGTGATGAATACGAGCTACATAATGTACATCTACTCGCTAACGACAAATTACCCGTCGTCAGATTTCATGATGAGTCGTATCAATTAGAAACAGCAAAGCAAATGTTGTTTTTTTACAACCCGCGTTACCACGAAGCGCACAAACTACACTACACCCCTACTTTTAAAAGTAAAAAAATTCGCTTGTTATTTTTAGCTACCGGTGATGATTTACGCGCAAGCTCGGCACAATTTCACAGCAGGGTGCAAAAAGTGTTAGATAATTTACAAACACAATTATTTATTGAACAACCCCAGTTTAAGCTTCGCGATCATCAGCATTTAACCTATGACTTATTTGCCAAGAGCAAAGGCTGTAACCAAAGTTACGGCTACAAACTTAGAAGCCTATACCCTCGTTATTTAGCTCGCCAATGTAAAATACCCGCCGAGCATGCAGAAATGACCTATGCAACGTTTTCTATACCGGTTTCACGCGGCATTAAAACGCAATTTCAAAGCTTAATAAATAAAAATAATTACACTGAGTTTTATAACTACTTCGCCCAATCATTTAAAGGGTGCTGCGAGCGATACGAATTATCTCACGGCGCTATGGTTGCTAATGGTGCAAGGCCCATAGTGCGTAATAGCCAAATAGATAAAAATGATGGGAATGCAGAATTACAAAAAATAAGTTTTGATGTGAATGGCACAGCCACGCAAATACATTTTTTTTTCAATGCTGAAAAGTTAGTTGAGTCACTACATTTTGTGATTATTGCCACCCATAAAGATAAACATGAAATGGGCTACGGCCGCTTTATGAATCAAGTAGAAAAAACAATACACGCTATGTGCTCAGAGCTGGCAATAAATAAAGAACGACAAGATTTATCAGTACGGTTTTTTCAACACATTAGTTACCCATACTAATTTTTAAGCCAATAACAAAAAGGCTCGCAAATGCGAGCCTTTTTAAAGATTAAGCAAACTGATTACCAGCCTGTTTTCTCTTTAAGTGCTTTACCGATATCAGCAAGTGAACGTACAGTTTGTACGCCAGCAGCTTCTAGTGCAGCAAATTTCTCATCAGCAGTACCTTTACCGCCTGCGATGATTGCGCCAGCGTGACCCATGCGCTTACCTTCTGGTGCAGTTACACCAGCAATGTAAGAAACAACAGGCTTAGTTACGTTAGCTTTAATGTACTCTGCAGCTTCTTCTTCTGCAGTACCACCAATTTCACCAATCATTACGATTGCTTCAGTTTGTGGATCTTTTTCGAACATTTCTAGCACGTCGATAAAGTTAGTACCTGGGATTGGGTCGCCACCAATACCAACACACGTAGACTGACCAAAACCAGCGTCTGTAGTTTGTTTAACCGCTTCGTACGTTAAAGTACCAGAGCGAGAAACAATACCTACTTTACCAGGCTTGTGGATGTGACCAGGCATGATACCAATCTTAGTCTCACCAGGAGTGATAACACCTGGACAGTTAGGACCGATCATACGAACACCAGAGTTATCAAGCTTAACTTTAACGTCAACCATGTCTAGTGTTGGGATACCTTCAGTGATACAAACAATTAGCTCGATGCCCGCATCGATAGCTTCTAAGATTGCATCTTTACAGAACGGTGCTGGTACGTAAATAACTGACGCTGTTGCGCCTGTTTCTTTAACTGCATCGCGTACTGTGTTGAATACTGGAAGACCAAGGTGCGTTTGACCGCCTTTACCTGGGCTTACACCACCAACCATTTGTGTACCGTACTCAAGCGCTTGCTCAGAGTGGAAAGTACCTTGGCCACCAGTGAAACCTTGACAGATAACTTTTGTATCTTTATTGATTAATACAGACATTATTTGCCCTCCGCAGCAGCTACAACTTTCTCAGCAGCGTCTGTTAGTGATTCAGCAGCGATGATATCTAGGCCAGAGTTCTTAAGAACGTCACGACCTAATTCAGCGTTAGTACCTTCTAAACGTACAACTACAGGCACGTTTACACCTACTTCTTTAACTGCGCCAATGATACCTTCAGCAATCATGTCACAACGTACGATACCACCAAAGATGTTAACTAAAACAGCTTTTACGTTATCGTCAGAAAGGATGATTTTGAATGCTTCAGAAACACGCTCTTTAGTCGCGCCGCCACCAACATCTAGGAAGTTAGCTGGCTTGCCGCCGTGTAGGTTTACGATGTCCATAGTACCCATCGCTAGGCCTGCACCGTTAACCATACAACCTACGTTACCATCTAGTGCTACGTAGTTAAGCTCGAAGCTTGCTGCGTGAGCTTCACGTGCATCTTCTTGAGATGGATCGTGCATTTCACGGATTTTTGGTTGACGGTAAAGTGCATTACCATCGATACCGATTTTGCCGTCAAGACAGTGAAGGTTACCTTCGTCTGTGATTACTAACGGGTTGATTTCAAGAAGAGCGAAATCAAAATCGTTGAACATGTTGCCAAGACCCATAAAGATCTTAACGAACTGCTTCATTTGTGTAGGGTTAAGACCCAGTTTAAAACCTAACTCACGTGCTTGGTAAGCTTGAGGACCCACTAATGGATCGATCTCTGCTTTGTGGATAAGCTCTGGAGTTTCTTCAGCAACAGTTTCAATTTCAACACCGCCTTCAGTAGACGCCATGAAAACAACTTTGCGAGAAGCACGGTCAACAACTGCACCTAAGTACAATTCGTTAGCGATATCTGTACAGCTTTCTACTAAAATTTTAGCAACAGGCTGACCATTTTCGTCTGTTTGGTAAGTAACTAAGTTTTTACCTAACCAGTTTGCAGCGAATTCTTTTACTTCTTCGATTGTTTTAACTAGCTTAACACCGCCAGCTTTACCACGGCCACCTGCGTGAACCTGAGTTTTAACAACCCACATATCACCGCCAATTTTTTCGGCAGCTGCTGCAGCTTCTTCAGGTGTATCGCAAGCGAAACCTTGAGAAACTGGTAAACCATATTCGGCAAAAAGTTGTTTTGCCTGATACTCATGCAAATTCATGATGCTTTATCCAATTTTTTATACTAAAAGAGCTGAATATTTATGCAAATAAACAGCTATCCCAAATTGCGCACCTAGTATAGATCCCAAGGCTTAACATGAAAACCCCAGTAACACCAAAGGCGCAAAAAAAAAGCTGTGAATTGTCATTCACAGCTTATATTTCATACTACTCGATTAAACATCCAGTAATAAGCGAGTTGGATCTTCAAGTAACTCTTTAATAGTCACTAAGAAACCAACAGATTCTTTACCATCGATTTGGCGGTGATCGTAAGATAGTGCCAAATACATCATAGGAAGAATTTCAACTTTACCATTTACAGCCATAGGACGCTCTTGGATTTTGTGCATACCCAAGATTGATGACTGTGGTAAGTTAATAATAGGCGTAGAAAGTAACGAACCAAATACACCACCGTTAGTAATGGTAAAGTTACCACCTGTCATATCGTCAAGTGTTAGTTTACCGTCACGGCCTTTAAGGGCTAATTCACGAATACCTTTCTCGATTTCAGCAACAGATAGTTTGTCGCAATCTTTAAGTACTGGTGTAACTAAACCACGTGGTGTAGATACAGCGATGCTGATATCAAAGTAATTGTGGTAAACAATATCGTCACCATCAATTGATGCATTTACGTCAGGGAAACGCTTAAGTGCTTCAGTTACGGCTTTCACGTAGAAAGACATAAAGCCTAAACGAATACCGTGACGCTTCTCGAATACTTCTTGGTATTGCTTACGAAGGTCCATGATAGGTTTCATGTTTACTTCGTTAAATGTAGTTAACATTGCTGTTGAGTTTTTCGCTTCTAATAAACGATTAGCAATGGTTTTACGTAAGCGCGTCATTGGTACACGTTTTTGTGTACGGTCACCCATCGGTGCAGCAGGTGCTGAAGCGGCTTCTTTTTTAGCAGCTGGAGCAGGTGCTTTTAAGAAAGTATCAACGTCTTCTTTAGTTACACGGCCATTTTTACCTGTGCCTTTAATTTTAGACGCATCAAGCCCTTTTTCAGCGATTAAACGACGTACAGACGGCGTTAACACATCTGAGCTATCGTTAGACTCACTTGCAGCAGGCGCTTCTTCTGCTTTAGCTGCAGGTGCTGCTGGAGCGCCGCCCGCTTTAACGTTACCAATAACTTGTTCGCCAAGTACAGTATCGCCTTCTGCGTTTAGTTGCTCGCCCATGATACCGTCTTCTTGAGCTACTACTTCAAGAACAACTTTATCAGTTTCAATATCTACCAAGTTTTGGTCGCGAGTTACCGCTTCACCTGGTTGTACATGCCATGTAGCAATTGTTGCGTCTGCAACTGATTCTGGAAGTACAGGTACTTTAATGTCCACTTCTTTACCTTCTGATGCTGGAGCTGATTGCGCCGCAGGCGCGTCTTCTGATTTTTCAGGTGCGGCTTCTTCTTTAGCCGGAGCACTGTCACTTGCTGGTGCTGCATCAGCATCACCAAGTAAACCGATAACTTGGTCGCCAAGTACCGTTGCACCTTCTTCTTGTGATATTTCAGTAATTACACCGTCATTTTGTGCAACCACTTCTAAAACCACTTTATCTGTTTCAATGTCTACTAAGTTTTGGTCACGGCTTACTTTGTCGCCTACACTTACATGCCATGTAGCAACGGTAGCATCTGCAACCGACTCAGGAAGAACAGGAACTTTAATTTCTGTGCTCATTGCTTATCCTTTCTTTTGTATAGTAAGCGCGTCTGCAACGAGCGCTTGTTGTTCTTTAGTATGTACTGACATGTAACCACACGCTGGAGATGCCGACGCCTTACGACCTGCGTAAGTCAATTTAGCACCCTGTGGGATTGCATCAATAAAGTGATGTTGCGAACAGTACCAAGCACCTTGGTTTTGTGGCTCTTCTTGACACCAAACAAAATCAGTAACGTGTTGGTAACGTTCCATAATCGTGTCCATTTCTGCATGTGGGAACGGGTATAACTGCTCCACACGTACAATAGCAATGTTGTCTTGCTCAAGCTTACGACGCTCTTGTAATAGTTCGTAGTAAACTTTACCACTACAAAATACTACGCGTTCTACTTTCTCAGGGTTAATATCATCGATTTCGTCGATCATATTATGGAATACACCTTGTGAAAGTTCTTCAAGTGAAGATACCGCAAGTGGGTGACGAAGTAGTGATTTTGGTGTCATTACAATCAATGGGCGACGAAGTGGTCTAACTGATTGACGACGTAGCATAGCGTAAACTTGTGCAGGTGTTGAAGGAACACACACTTGCATGTTGTGATCGGCACAAAGCTGTAAAAAACGCTCTAAACGTGCAGAACTATGCTCTGGGCCTTGACCTTCATAACCATGCGGAAGCAAACATGTTAAGCCACATAAACGGCCCCACTTTTGCTCACCAGAGCTTAAGAACTGATCAAATACGACTTGAGCACCATTTGCGAAGTCACCAAACTGGGCTTCCCAAAGGACTAATGATGTAGGTTCAGCTGTTGCATAACCATATTCAAAAGCAAGTACCGCTTCTTCTGATAAAACCGAATCAAATACTTCAAAAGTACCTTGGTCTTCACTTAAATTTTGAAGAGGGAGGTAAGTTGAACCATCCGACTGGCTATGTACTACAGCATGGCGGTGGAAGAAAGTACCACGCCCTGAGTCTTGGCCAGTTAAACGTATATCTGTGCCTTCAGAGGCAATTGTTGCATAAGCAAGTGTTTCTGCCATACCCCAATCTAGTGGTTTTTCGCCACTTGCCATAAGCTTACGGTCATCGTAAATCTTTTTAACACGAGACTGTGCTTTATATTGCTCAGGGAACTGCGCAACTTGTTCGCCAAGTGCTTTTAGCTTATCTACCGGTACGCTTGCGTCGTACTCAACATTCCACTCATGGCCAACATATTTTGCCCAATCAGATGAGTGCGAAGTTTCTGGCTGAATTTCTTCAACAACACAGTTACCTTCATCTAAACCGTTACGGTATTCATCAGCTAATGCTTTAATTTCACTCTCAGTGAATGAGCCTTCAGACATAAGTTGATCAGCGTAAATTAAACGCGGAACCGCATGCTTTTTAATTTTTTGGTACATAAGAGGCTGTGTTGCATTAGGCTCATCAGCTTCGTTATGACCATGGCGGCGATAACATACTAAATCGATTACTACGTCACGTTTAAACTGGTTTCTAAAATCAAGTGCAAGTTGTGTAACAAATGCAACGGCTTCAGGGTCATCAGAGTTAACGTGGAAGATTGGTGACTGAACCATTTTAGCAATGTCAGTACAGTAATCTGTAGAACGTACGTCGTCTTGTTTTGAGGTTGTAAAACCAACTTGGTTATTTACAACAATACGGATACTACCACCACATGAGAAGGCATTTGTTTGCGACAAGTTAAATGTTTCTTGTACAACACCTTGGCCTGTAATCGCAGAGTCACCGTGGATAGTAATAGGTAATGCTTTGCTACCTGAACTGTCACCTAAACGGTCTAAACGCGCTCTTACCGAGCCCATAACAACAGGGTTAACAATTTCTAGGTGAGAAGGGTTAAACGCAAGTGCCATATGAACATTGCCACCTTTGGTCGCAAAGTCAGATGAATAACCCATATGGTATTTAACGTCACCAGAGCTTAACGTGTCTTTGTGTTTACCAGCAAACTCATCGAATAACTCAGACGGGTTTTTACCTAACACATTAACTAGGACGTTTAAGCGACCACGGTGGGCCATACCAATAACTGCTTCTTTTTGCCCGCTTTCGCCGGCACGGTGAATAAGTTCTTTAAGCATAGGAACTAACGCATCGCCACCTTCAAGTGAGAAACGCTTAGCACCAGGGAACTTTGCACCTAAATATTTTTCAAGACCATCTGCTGCGGTTAATCCTTTAAGGATACGCAGTTTTTCTTCTTTAGAAAAAGTAGGTCGTGATTGAACAGATTCTAAACGCTGTTGTAACCAACGTTTTTCTTCTGTTGATGTGATGTGCATATACTCAGCACCAATAGAACCACAATAGGTGGTTTTAAGTGCCTGGTATAGTTCACCTAAAGGCATAGTATCGCGGCCTACGGCAAACGATCCTACGTTAAATTCGCGGTCAAAATCAGCTTTAGATAAGTCGTGGTATTCTAGCTCTAAATCTCGAACACGCTCTCGTTGCCAAATGCCTAATGGATCTAGGTTAGCATTTTGGTGTCCTCGAAAGCGGAAAGCATTAATAAGTTGTAGTACTTTAACCTGTTTAAGGTCACCGCCACTACCCTCTGCTACCACTACCTCTCTATGCTTGTTTTTAGCAAGCGCCGCAAACTGTGAACGAACTTCTGAATGCTTTACTTCAACATCCACACCATCTACTTTAGGTAATTGTTCGAACACTTCTCGCCATTCTTCTGGCACAGAAGTCGCATCATCTAAATACGCTTCATAAAGCTCTTCTACATAAGCAACGTTGCCGCCGTTTAAATGTGAAGATTCTAGCCATGCCTTCATCACACCTTCGTGCATTTATAAGCCCTTTTCTTTAGCGCAGAAATTAATAGTTGTCATAACAAGATGGCTAATAAAAATATTAGCCATCTTACGTTACTAAGTGATTAAACCGCGCGGTTTAATAACATAGATTTAATTTGTCCAATTGCTTTGGTCGGGTTAAGACCTTTAGGACAAACGCTAACACAGTTCATGATACTGTGGCAACGGAACACACTGAACGCATCGTCTAAGTCTGCTAAACGTTCTTCAGTTGCCGTATCGCGGCTATCAGCCAAGAAACGGTAAGCATGAAGAAGGCCTGCTGGACCAATGAACTTGTCTGGATTCCACCAGAACGAAGGACACGATGTAGAACAACATGCACATAAAATACACTCGTAAAGTCCATCTAATTTATCACGTTCTTCAATAGATTGAAGACGCTCACCAGCCGCTGGCTGATCGTTAATTAGGTATGGTTTAACTTTTTCGTACTGAGTGTAGAACTGACTCATGTCAATAACAAGGTCACGTACCACAGGTAAGCCAGGTAAAGGACGAATTACAATAGTACCTTTGCCGCCTTTTTGCAGCGTAGATAATGGTGTAATACATGCTAAACCATTTTTACCATTCATGTTAACGCCATCAGAGCCACACACGCCTTCACGACATGAGCGACGGAATGATAATGTTGGATCTTGCTCTTTTAATAATAAAAGTGCATCCAATACCATCATGTCCTGACCTTCCTCTGTTTGCAAAGTATATTCTTGCATACGAGGTGCGTTATCAACATCAGGATTGTAACGATAAACTGAAAATTGTACTTGTGCCATCGTCTCGCTCCTAGTAGGTACGTGCTTTAGGTGGGAACGCTTCACGCGTCTTAGGCGCGTAGTTTACGTCACGCTTGCTCATTTCATCCGTTACCGGATTGAATACTGAGTGACATAACCAGTTTTCGTCATCACGATCTGGGTAGTCAAAGCGAGAGTGTGCACCACGGCTTTCAGTACGGAAGTTTGCAGCTACTGCAGTTGAGTAAGCTGTTTCCATTAAGTTGTCTAGTTCAAGACATTCGATACGCTGCGTGTTGAAGTCTGATGATTTATCATCAAGACGTGCATGCTGCAGACGTTCACGAATTTCTTTAAGCTCTTTAAGACCTGTCGCCATAGACTCACCTTCACGGAATACCGAGAAGTTAAGCTGCATACATTGTTGTAGGTCTTTTTTGATTTGAACTGGGTCTTCACCTTGGCCAGCCGTTGAATTTTCCCAACGGTTAAAGCGTGCAAGAGACGCGTCAATATCAGATGCTGTCGGTGCTTTAGTAATTTCAACTTCGTTTAGGTATTTACCTAGGAAGTTACCCGCAGCACGGCCAAATACAACTAAATCAAGTAATGAGTTACCACCTAGGCGGTTTGCACCATGTACAGATACACAGGCAATTTCACCTACTGCAAATAACCCTTCTACTACTTTTTCGTTGCCGTTAGCATCGATTTGTAGCGCTTGACCATTTACGTTAGTTGGAACACCACCCATCATGTAGTGACAAGTTGGTATTACTGGAATTGGCTCTTTAGCAGGGTCTACGTGTGCGAAAGTTTTAGCAAGGTCACATACGCCTGGTAGACGTAAGTTAAGCGTTTCTTCACCTAAGTGGTCAAGTTTCAGCTTAAGGTGTGGACCCCAAGGACCATCACAGCCACGGCCTTCACGGATTTCAGTCATCATTGAACGTGCTACAACGTCACGAGACGCTAGGTCTTTAGCGTTTGGTGCATAACGTTCCATGAAGCGTTCGCCATCTTTATTTAAAAGATAACCACCTTCACCACGACAACCTTCCGTTACAAGTGTACCAGCGCCTGCAATACCCGTTGGGTGGAATTGCCACATTTCCATATCTTGCATAGCAACGCCTGCACGGGCTGCCATACCAACACCATCACCCGTATTAATGTGAGCATTGGTTGTTGATGCGAAAATACGACCAGCACCGCCGGTTGCAAGTACAACAGCTTTTGATTTGAAAAAAGTGATTTCACCTGTTTCAATCTCAATTGCTGTACAGCCTACTACATCGCCATTGTCGTTTTTAACTAAATCTAGTGCATACCACTCAGAGAATACATTAGTTTGGTTTTTAACGTTTTGTTGATATAGAAGGTGTAATAAAGCGTGACCAGTACGGTCAGCTGCTGCTGCAGTACGTGCAGCTTGTTCACCACCAAAGTTTTTCGATTGACCACCGAAAGGACGTTGGTAAACACGGCCATTTTCAAAACGAGAGAATGGTAAACCCATGTTTTCTAATTCAGTAATAGCTTCTGGGCCTGTTTGACACATGTATTCGATAGCGTCTTGGTCACCGATAAAATCGGAACCTTTAACGGTATCGTACATATGCCATTCCCAGTTGTCTTCGTGTGAATTACCTAGCGCTACTGTAATACCACCCTGTGCAGATACAGTGTGTGAGCGTGTTGGGAATACTTTAGATATTAATGCACACGTTTTGCCAGATTCGGTAATGGCAAGAGCGGCGCGCATACCAGCACCACCTGCACCAATTACTACGGCGTCAAATTCACGAACAGAATATTTCACTTAAACACCCCATAAAACGATTAGACCAATAGCTACGTAAGCAACGGCCATCAGGTTTAATACAAAGCCTAAAACAGCGCGTAGTTTAGCGTTTTTAACGTAATCCGTTAAAACTTGCCAAAGGCCAATGCGGGTATGAACCATCATGCATACAAGAGTAATAAGTGTAAAACCCTTCATTGCTAGATTAGAGAATAGGCCTGTCCAGGCTTCGAAAGTGACTTCTGGCGTTGCTAAAAAATAGCCGATAATAAAAATCGCGTATGCGGTGATTACTAGTGCCGTGGTACGTAAAGATACGAAATCTTGTACACCATCACGTTTAAGAGTTGCTTGATTTAAGACCATATCCACACCCCTGCCAGTACGGCAAATACAACGCCAAGTGCCATTGCAATTTTAGCGCTAAGGTTACCTGATTCAAGTTCTTCCCAGTGGCCCATATCCATAATGATGTGACGGATACCACCAATAAGGTGATAACCCAATACAGAAAGTGTGCCCCAAGCTATGAATTTGGCAATGAATCCGCTAAACAGACCCTTGACGAATTCAAAACCTTCAGCTGAAGAAAGAGACTCAGACCAAGCCCAAATGACAAACGTTAAAGCAAAAAATAATGCAACACCGGTGACGCGGTGAAAGATTGATGCTTTAGCCGTTGCCGGCATAGATATAGTTGTTAGATCTAGATTTACAGGTCTTTGCTTTTTCACAGTTACTTGCCCATCTTGCTCACATTGGAGCTCATCTACTTGTTTTTCTAAAACCCACCAAAATTTCTGGTGGAACTATCAAAGTAAACGTGTCAATACAGCAAAAGTTCACAAATCTGCAAAAATTACGCTGTAAAAATATGTTTACCTAAATACAAAGCGGTTTAAAACCTCCGATAGTATATATACCCAAAGGTTGTTTTACAATTCTTGTTTAGTTAGAGACGTTTGCGAATTAGCCGATAGTATAATATTTAATTAATACCGAATATTTATTATACATATATGCATAATGTTTATAAAAATTGACTTTAACCCCCTCTTTCACGTTAAAATGCGAAGATGTGCTTAAAACAAGATTTCAGAACTTTAAAAATCTAAAAATCAGAATAGATATCTTAATAGGAGATACATAGATGGCAGATAAAAAAGCCACAGTCCATATTGATGGACTAGATCCAATCGAACTTCCAATTTATCAAGGCACTGCTGGCCAAGATGTGATCGACGTACGTACGTTAGGTTCACACGGTCACTTTACTTATGACCCAGGTTTCATGTCGACTGGCTCTTGTGAATCTGCAATCACCTACATTGATGGTGGTAAAGGTGTATTACTTCACCGTGGTTACCCAATTGAGCAATTAGCTGAAGACTCTAACTACATCGAGCTTTGTTACTTACTATTAAACGGTGAGTTACCAACTAAAGAGCAATACGATGCATTTGCAAAAGAAATCACGCATAACACCATGCTTGATGAGAAAATTGCTAACTTTTTCCAAGGTTTCCGCTTCGATGCTCACCCAATGGCAATGCTATGTGGTGTAGTAGGCGCATTATCTTCTTTTTACCACGAAGATCTTGATATTACTGATGCAAGCCAACGTAAAACAAGCGCTATTAAACTTGTCGCTAAATTACCGACTATTGCAGCTATGGCGTACAAAACAAACATTGGTCAACCGTTTGTTTACCCACGTAACGATTTAAGCTACGCAGAAAACTTCTTACACATGATGTTCTCTGTACCGGCTGAAGAATACAAAGTTAACCCTGTGACAGCTAAAGCAATGGATAAAATCTTCATGCTTCATGCTGATCATGAGCAAAACGCTTCAACGTCAACAGTACGTTTAGCAGGTTCTTCAGGCGCTAACCCATATGCATGTATTGCAGCGGGTATCGCATCTCTTTGGGGCCCTGCTCACGGCGGTGCTAACGAAGCATGTTTAAACATGTTAGAAGAGATTGGTTCTGTTGACCGTATTGATGAGTACGTAGCAAAAGCAAAAGATAAGTCTGATCCGTTCCGTCTTATGGGCTTTGGTCACCGTGTTTACAAAAACTTCGACCCACGCGCTACAGTAATGCGTCAAACGTGTCACGAAGTATTAGAAGAGCTTAACATTCAAGATCCGCTTCTTGATATTGCAATGAAGCTTGAACAGATTGCCCTTGAAGACCCATACTTTGTAGAGAAGAAACTCTACCCTAACGTTGATTTCTACTCAGGTATTATCTTAAAAGCGATTGGTATTCCAACAAGCATGTTCACTGTAATTTTTGCAATGGCACGTACTGTTGGTTGGATCACTCACTGGGATGAGATGCTATCTCAACCTGGTCATAAGATCAGCCGCCCTCGTCAAATGTATACTGGTTACACGCAACGTGACTTCGTATCAACTGACAAGCGCTAAGCTTAGTTAGTTAAAAAAGGCCGCTTTTGCGGCCTTTTTTGTGTGCTTTGCTTGTCAATTTTATGAAACCGATTACAATTCCTGCCTAAATTTATAGATGTTGAATAGCCATGCCTTCTCAAGAGTTTGATATAACAAAAATCCGCAACGACTTCCCTACTCTAAACCAACCCCTTAATGGCAACCCTTTAGTATATTTAGACTCTGGCGCAACGTCGCAAAAGCCACAAAGCGTTATTGATGCAACGACTCGTTTTTATAATTTAGGCAACGCAAACGTTCACAGAGGCCGCCATACTTTAAGCGAGCGCGCTACAGAACAATATGAAGAGGCAAGATTAAAAACAGCGGATTACTTTAACGTAAATGCTAAAGAAATCGTCTGGACAAAAGGCGCGACAGAGGCGCTAAATTTACTTGCTCATGGTCTACAAAGGCAAATTACTGGTGAAGATACGGTTTTAATTACACCCCTTGAGCACCACGCTAATATTGTTCCTTGGCAGGTATTAACGCAAAATACAGGGGCTACGCTATCTGCACTCCCCCTTGAGCAAAACGCGACGTTTAATATAGCCCGCTGTGTAGACATGATCACGCGCACTAAAGCAAAGGTGCTGTGTATCAGCCAAGCGTCTAACGCATTAGGTAATATTACCAATTTAGCGCCATTAATAGCTGCAGCGAAAGCAGTCGGCACGTTAGTTGTTGTTGATGGCGCACAAGGAGCCATGCATTTACGCCCTAATTTAAAGCAGCTTGGATGTGATTTTTATGTATTCTCAGCGCATAAAATGCTTGGGCCTACGGGTGTAGGGGGCTTATATGGTCGCTATGAATTACTTAATGCGCTTACCCCGTATCAAACGGGTGGTGAGATGATAGATACTGTAACGCTTGAAAAAAGCAGCTACAGAGACGCTCCTGCTAAATTTGAGACCGGCACCCCAAATATAGCCGGCGTCATTGGCTTTAGTGCAGCAATTGATTATTTATCGGCCCTAAACATAGAACAGTTACAGCGCCATGAGCAGGCTATTTTTAATTATGCAGCCACACAGTTGAGTAAAATTGACGGTATTACTATTTATAGCGACCTGAACAATAATATTGGCACCCTCAGTTTTAATTATAAAAGTGAACACCCCTACGATTTGGCAACTTTGCTTGACGGATTTGGTATTGCAGTGCGCAGTGGACACCATTGTACGCAACCATTAATGCACCATTTAGGGGTAAAAGGCACTGTTCGAGCAAGCTTTGCATTTTATAATACCCATCAAGATGTTGATAATTTCATCAATGCTTTGAAAGAATCGATTGAATTATTAGACTAATTTAGGATAACTCATGACAAATACGTTTAAAAACGTAGTAAAACCTATACAGCAGGCGCAATCTTGGCAGCAAAAATATCGCGAAATAATGCTTCTGGGCAAAACACTTCCCGCTTTAGCGGATGTACTTAAAACCGATGACGCGCTTGTGCCAGGGTGTGAGAGCAAAGTGTGGATGTTTATGGAGTTTGACGATAGCGAGAATCGTTTAGTGGTTATTGGCGATTCAGACACTCGCATTGTAAAAGGCTTATTAGCGATAATTTTAGCGCTTTATAATGGCTTAACACCTGAAGAGGTCGTGAATATTAATGCGTATGACGAATTTGAAAAGTTAGGCTTAATTAAACACCTTAGTGCATCTCGAGGGAACGGAATAAAAGCCATGGTCGAGGCAATTCAAAGCATGGCAACTAACAAGCTCAATTAAACTATTGAGCTTGTTGTAAACGCTGTTTTTTATCTAAATATTTACGTACCGCTTTAGCCGCTACAAAAAAGCCAAAACTTCCGGTGATCATAGTTACCGAGCCAAACCCGTTATTACAATCCATATTCATTGTACCATCAGCATTTTGTTTAGCATGGCATACACTGCCATCACTGCCTGGGTAAACAAGTTGCTCAGTTGAGTACACACAATCAATATTAAATTTGCGTTTAGGGTTGTTACTAAAATTATATTGTTTGCGTAAAATATAACGCACTTTAGCAAGTAGCGGATCTTGCGTGGTTTTAGCCACATCACCAAATGTTATTTGGCTAGGATCAGTTTGCCCACCCGCGCCGCCAGTAGTAATAATAGGCATTTTATTACGCTTACAATGAGCAATAAGCGCTGCTTTTTCTTTAACTGCATCGATACAGTCAATAACGTAATCAAAACCTTGAATATGCTCACGAATATTTTCAAGAGTAATAAAGTCATCTATCACAGTTACTTTACACTCTGGGTTTATCAGTTCGCAGCGGCTTTTCATTGCATCTACTTTGGCTTCGCCAATACTGCCGCTAAGTGCATGAATTTGCCTATTTACGTTCGTCGCGCAAATATCATCTAAATCAATTAAAGTGATTTTACCCACGCCTGTACGTGCTAAAGCTTCGGCGGCCCAACTTCCTACACCGCCTATTCCCACTACACAAAAATGGGCTTGTTGTAGCCAGTCAAATTGTTGGTTACCGTATAGGCGTTTGATCCCGCCAAAACGAATATCTGTTACTTTTTCGCTCATTTACCAATCCAGTTGCCACGGCGATTGCCATGCTTGAAATTCTTGATGATTAATTAATTGCTTGTACTCATCACCCGTAGTAGGTAGCAAAGAGCAATTAATTTGCTCCCCATGCCATAAAAAACTTAACGCATAGGCATGAAGATACGCCCGCTCAGCTGCGCTGCCACTATAAAGTGTATCGCCTAAAATTGGCGCCCCTAAACTTTTTAATGCCACTCTAAGTTGGTGGGTTTTACCCGAATACGGCTTTAAAATATACGCCCTAAACCCCGGCTTATAACTAAAAGAATAAAAGCGGGTAATGGCCGGGTTTTGCAGGGTAGGTAAAAGCTTAAACATGCCCCTGCGAGACTTAGCCATATCACCTTTTATCCACCCTTGCTTTTTTTTAGGTTTAGCATTGCTTATAGCTAAATAAAACTTGTTTATTGCGTGCTCAGTAAAAAGAGACGTAAATTTGGCAGCGGCTTCTTTATTGCGACTAAGAATAATAAGGCCAGATGTCACTTTATCAAGGCGATGAACAGCAAATAATTTTTCGCCAGTTTGCTGCTCAGCTAATACCACAAACCCTTTTTCACCTTCTGAGTGAAAATTAAGCCCCGCTGGTTTTTCAAATATATAAAAATCAGCGTGGCTAAACACTATGAGTAATTCACTTTTAACCATTATTAGGCTTGCTTAGCTTTTAGGTAGGCAATCACTTTTTCTAAATCCTCGGCCGTATCAACCCCAGCATGTGGTGTTACTTTGGCCTGCTCAATTTTGATAGCGTAACCATGGTACAACACCCTAAGTTGCTCTAGCGACTCAAGTACTTCAAGTGGCGATACACTTAGCTCAATATACTGCTTAATGAAGCCCGCGCGATAAGCATATATACCCACATGGCGCTGAAAAGGCGTTATATCTAACACACTATCGTTATTTAACATTGCGCTTCTGTCAAACGGAATACTGGCCCGCGAAAAGTACAACGCATTTTTATTAATATCACTAACAACCTTCACAGCATTAGGATTAAATACTTCGTCTTGCTCTTCAATGGCTACACTTAATGTTGCCATTGGCGCACTTGAATTATTTAGTAAAGTGGCAACTTGCGATACGTTTTCGCTTGCAAGTAATGGCTCATCGCCTTGTACATTTACCACCAGGGTTTCTGCGTCTAGCTTAAGTAAGTCAACAGCTTCTGCTAAACGTTCGGTACCCGATTGATGATCTTCTCGCGTCATCAGTACATCGTTTGTGAACAACTTAACAGCATCAAAAACTTTTTGATGATCGGTTACAATAACCACTTTACTTGCACCTGACAAACACGCTTTTTCATACACGTGTTGAATCATAGGTTTACCGCATATGTCAGCTAATGGTTTGCCAGGCAAACGGGTAGACGCGTAACGTGCAGGTATAACAACTACGAATTCCACTTATCAACCTCATCTTGAGATAGCTCACGCGCCTCATTTTCTAAAAGTACCGGTATATCATCGCGTACTGGGTATGCAAGTTTAGCTGCAGTACTAATAAGTTCTGCATTTTCTTTATCAAAACGAAGCTTTCCTTTACACACAGGGCAAGCAATTATTTCAAGTAATTTTGTATCAAAGGCCATTGAGGATCCCTTTTTGTTTTAATAATAAATCTAATTTATGTATTACAGCGTCTGTAGGTTTTGCATTTACGGGTAGGTAATACCAAGTATCTTTTGCAAAGTCTCTACATTTTACTGCATCTTTTTCTGTCATTAATACGTTATCATCATTAAATTGAGTAAAATCAGCCATGCTATAAGCATAGTGATCTCTATAATGATGAGTCGAAAGCAGCTGAATATTTTGCCCCTTTAATGAATCTTCAAAACGTTGTGGGTTACCAATGGCACTTACCGCATGGCCTTTTTCAATGGTTTTATTCACAGGGGTATTGTTAGCAACGTGTTTAAGTGCACCAGTTTGCAAAACGTAGCTAAGGGATTCATCTCCCCCGTTTTCAATCACTAAATCAACGCTATTTAATCTGTTTGTGGTTTCACGTAGTGGCCCTGCAGGCATAACAAAGCCATTACCAAATCGCCTTTGGCTATCAACAATGCAGCACTCTATATCGCGCGCCATTTTATAATGCTGCATACCATCATCTGAGATTATGACATCCACACAAAATTGCTGCTCTAATAATGTAATGTTGGCTTTTCTATCGGGTCCGACAACAAGTGGACATTTTAAACGATTAAATAAAAGTATTGGCTCATCACCGGCTTGTGCACTAGTTACGCCGCGCTCTACCACCAGCGGGTAGCTGTTGGCTTTACCGCCGTAACCTCGGCTGATAATGCCCACTTTTAGGCCTTGCTCTGACAAGTATTCGTAAAGCCATAACACAAATGGCGTTTTGCCATTTCCACCTACACTTATATTGCCCACCACAATCACTTTAGATTTAGCTTTAAAAGGCGTGGCAAAGCCAACCTTAAAAAACCATTTCCTAATGCTTGAAATTAACCAAAAAAGCGCAGCTAATGGCAGTAAAAGTAGCGTTATAAAACTAAATGGTTTATACCAGCTTTGCTCTATTTTACTCACCCGTGCTCACCAAACTGCATTTTACATAGAGCTGAATAAGTACCATCTTTAGCTAGTAAACTCTGATGATCGCCACTTTCAATCACCCGACCACCATCAATAACGTATATTTTGTCGCTGTTCTCAATGGTTGAAAGACGATGGGCAATGACTATAGACGTTTTGTCTTGCATTAGGGTATCAAGAGCTTGCTGAATTAGTTTTTCAGACTCTGTGTCTAAGGCTGAAGTTGCTTCATCTAAAATTAAAATAGGTGCATCTTTTAATATAGCGCGAGCAATTGCTATACGTTGACGTTGACCACCAGAGAGCATTACCCCGTTTTCACCGACCATGGTATTGAGTTGCTCAGGTAGGTCTTTAACAAATTCCCACACGTGGGCTTGTTTAACCACCTCTTCTAATTGCTGCGGTGTTATTTCGCGGCTTATGCCATAACAAATATTATTAGCAATTGTGTCGTTAAATAACACAACTTGCTGAGATACTAAGGCAAACTGGCGGCGTAAATCAGCCAGTTTATATTTATCAATCGCAACGCCATCTAATAAAATTTCACTTGGTGCTTCTAAATCATAATAACGCGGTAATAAATTAGAAATAGTCGATTTACCCGAGCCTGAACGCCCTACAAGCGCGATGCTTTCACCGGCCTTTATACTTATTGATAGGTTATTTAAAACAGCTTCATCTTTAGTTGGGTATTTAAAGGTAACATTTTTAACCTCAATTTCGCCCTTCACTTTATCTACGGTGTAAGTACCTTTGTCTTTTTCAATTTCTTCATCTAAAACTAAAAAAATACTTTGCGCTGCAGAAATACCGCGCTGCATATCACTGTTCACGTTTGCTAATTGTTTAAGCGGGCGTAAAAGCATCATCATAGAAGAAATGAGTACCATAAAATCGCCAGAGCTGATCGTATCTATCATTGAAGGCATAGATACAACCCACAAAATAACAGCCATTGCACTTGCTGCAAGCACTTGAATTACCGACACGCTTAACGCTTTAGTGGCATCCATTTTAATACGTTGCTGGCGATTATGATTATTGATTTTTGAAAACTGATCGATTTCTTGTTTTTGCCCACCAAAACCATGAATAACTTTGTGTCCACTTAGCATTTGCTCAGAGCTACGGGTGACCTGCCCCATTGCAGACTGTATATTTTTTGAAATATGGCGAAAGCGTTTAGACACAAACGTTACAATAATTGCCACTAATGGAATGATCACTAAAAAAATCAGCGAAAGCTGCCAGCTGGTATAAAACATAAGGGCAAGTAGAAAAACGACAAAAGCGCCTTCTCTTACAACAATTAACAGTGCTTTGGTGATTGCTTGCTGAACTTGTTCTGTATCAAAAGTAATTTTTGAAATTAAATCACCTGTTGAGTTTTTATCATGAAACGAAACAGGCAAATGTAATATGTGTTCAAATAACTGCTGGCGTAACGAACGAACTACTTGCGAGCCTACATAGCTTAGGCAATACGAAGACATAAAATTAAACAGGCCACGCCCTATTACCAGCGCAATTACAACAAATGGGGCATAAGCTAGCACTTCGTTATTACGTTGGTTTAGACCTTCATCAATAAAGGGTTTCATTAATTGAATAAATAAAGCATCCATACCCGAATAGCCGATCATTCCAATAATAGCGACGAAGGCAACGCTTTTATAATCACCAACGTAAGAAATCAACCGTTTATAAATTTGTGTAGTACTTTGACTCATATTACTCTCGTTATACAATTACAGCCCTTATTGTATCCTTCAAACCGTTAAAACTAAACGTCAATCTTCTATAAACCAATAACTTTCGTGTTTGCGCGCCGTTGTCACTTTAAAGCTATCTTGATAAATACTTACCGTAATTTGCCCATCATGTGCCGTAACATATTGTTTAGCATTTATTGCTTTGTAGCGCGAAACCACTTTTTCACTGGGAAATTGCCATTGGCCTTGAAAAGCTGTTGAGTGAATAACCGTATGCGGATTTACATGGTTGATAAATTCTATGCTTGAAGACGTATCGCTGCCATGATGAGGGCTTAAAATCACATCGGCTTGTAATGAGTGAGTTTTAATAAGGCTCAGCTCACGTGCTTTAGAAATATCACCCGTTAATAACATAGTAAGTTGGGGTGATTTGATTAAAAGCACACACGAATTATCGTTTTCGTTATTAAATGTGCTATCAGCAAAGCTGCTAATGCGCAATCCATTAAAGTTATAATCTAAAGACATACACTGTGTGGTTGTGCCGTGTGGGTGAAAACGCTTAAAACTTTCACCAAATCCTGCATTAATAAAATGTGCTGCGCCCCCTGCATGGTCGTTGTCTTGATGGCTTATTATTGCATCACTGACGGTTAAGTTATGTGTTTTCAAATAAGGAATTAACACACTGTATGTACGGCTAAAACGGTTAAAATAACTCGGGCCAAAATCGTAAACCAGCGCTTGATTGTCTTTTTCGAGTAACGTCATTAATCCGTGCCCAACATCAAACACATGCAATTGCCAAAGAGGTTTTGGTAAATACAGATAATCTATTAATGTAACGCATAGAGGAATGAGTGCTAAACGTTTAAATGGGCTAAACCAGGCGATTAATATGCATAGATAAGCTGCGACTAAGTACAATGTACGCGGTTTAGCTATATCTAACCATCTGTAATGCCAAGGGATTGCATCCATATACTTAAACAATGTTATAAGTACACTATCGAATAATAAAATGACGGGCGTTATATCTACCACACCACTTATTATCGTAAATAGCAGCAAAAGTGGCATGATTGCCACGCTTAATAATGGAATTGCCAATAAATTAATAACCAACCCAGCAATACTTACCCCACTAAAATAAATAAGGGTAATGGGCAAAAGCCCAATGAATAAAGCAAGCTGAATAATACACAGCGCCATAAACACGCCAAGCCAATTATATTTAGTTTTAGGAAGGGGCTTTATAACAAGGAAAATAATTGCAACCGCAATAAAAGAAAAATATAAACCTGGGTTTAAAACATTAAAAGGATTGATGAGTAATACAGCGACTAAAGCATATAAAATGCTTCGCCAGCGCAGTGGCTGTTTGGCAATAAAGTAAAGACCTAATACGCAACTTAACATAATAAATGCGCGAGTCGCTGAGAGTAAAAATTCACTTAAATACACATAGATAAATGCCGCTAACCACCCGATAAAACAATAAACAATAGTTAAATTAATAGACTGCAATACTTTAATTTTAAGGAGGTATGCTGTGTACTTACTTAGTAAATAAAAACAGCTGAATATAAGCCCTATGTGCAACCCTGAAATAGCTAATAAATGGCTGAGCCCTAAACTTTGCATTGTTTGTTTATTTTCAAACGACATCAGTGATTTATCACCACTAAGCAATGCATAATAAAGCCAATTAAGCGTTGTTTTTTGATAAGTGTGTTTTAAAAACGACCTGTATTTATAAATTATTGAAGGTGAAGCCGCGCTAGTAATGCGCAATTGTTTATTAAGTACTTTGCCTTTAAATAGTATGCGTTGTTTAAAGGCATGCACATTATTATCAAACACACCGATATTTTTAATTGTTCTGAATTTTTTCAGCGCTATTGTTGCCTCAAAAGTATCGCCCTGCTTAATAAGCTGTGCAGAATCGACACTTAACATGGCTTTAGGTGCTTTAAATTTGTGTATTTCATCCCCATTTAACTTTAATAACGTTGCTTTTATATACTGTGGTTGCTTTGCAGAGATAACGTCATCAATAAGAATTGTGGCAGGGTAAGCATAGTTATTTTCATCATTTGGCAATGTATAGCTATAAAACAGGTAAAAGTGCACAACAATGCAGCAAATAGCTAAAATAAACCCTAACAAAACATTCAAAAACGGCTTAAAATAGGCGCTCGCAATAAGGACAGATATTGTGATGACTGTAAATTCATGGGTTTGATAATAAAATACGGTTGAAATACAACCTATTACAAATCCAAGACTAATCCACACTGAAGTAAATGGTTGCTTGAAATGCCTAAGAAAACGATCCAACGATTTTTACCTGATCCTAATAAAATTAGGCATCATAAAACACTTAGAATATTCGGCCGCCTATTACAAGACGCCAACCTATGGCATTTAAACAGACGCTCTGCAAGGGGCGCATTTGCAGTTGGTTTATTTTTTGCGTTCATCCCTGTTCCTTTTCAAATGGTTTTAGCCGCTGCGGCAGCTATTGTATTTAGAGTTAACTTACCTATTTCTGTGGCATTGGTGTGGCTTACCAACCCATTGACTATGCCGCCAATATTTTACGGCTCATACCTTGTAGGTACGCTTGTTTTAAATCAACCAGAGCAGCATTTTGCATTTGAAGCCAGTTGGGCATGGTTCTTAGAAAGCCTTTCTACCATCGGTCCTGCATTTTTAATTGGCTCACTGGTGTGTGCTTCTGTTGCCGCTATTATTGCTTATTTAGGTATTGATATTATTTGGCGACGCTCTGTGCGCAAAGCTTGGTTAGCACGAAATACTAATACGTAATAAAGCCAACTATTAAAGTACTCAAATAGAATGACTTAATGAAGCAAATTGAGATAACTAATTAACGCCAAGCACTTTATTATAGACGAAAAAAAACCAACTTTTATACGTTGGTTTTTTTATGAAAAGCGTTAAGCTTAAAATCTAAATACTCTGCGTAAGCCCACTAGCGGCAATAATAACAGTGTGTACCAAGGGAAGCTTGCTGAGCTTCTTTCATAAAGCTCTTCTTCTATTGGTGTACAGTCTTCTACTTCACCATCAATAGGTGTCAGTTTTACTGCAACAGCAACACTCTCGTACTCAATATTACCTTCAATATCGGTTTCTACATTACCAAAGGTATCGCGCTTTTCAACGGTTTTGGTAGCTACACCAAAAATTTCATTGTCTTCATTAATGACTTTCGCTTCAGCCATTGTGTAGGCGTAGTCTGTTTCACCATCTGTTTCATAACAAGGTAGTAAATCGTTTAAGTTGGTAATTTTATCGTCACCAATTTTATATATAAACGCTTCTTTACGACGGCTGTTTTCAGATGTACCAACCTCGCCTTCACCAACAACATAACCTTGGTTATTAATATCATTACCATAAGCGCTTGAGCTATTAAAGTAACCGGTAGGGAAAACGGTATTGCCAGTACTTATATCATGATAGAAAAACTGATCACGGATCGTGGTTTCAATACGCTTTGATGCATAACCAACAATTACATCGTTGTCGTTGACAGCAAGCGCTTTACCAGAAAGCCAATCATCTTCTTGGTCTATAAAATTAAACACGTCACCATTTTTAAAATAAACAGGCATTGTTAAAATAGTGTCGTCATTTTTATAGTAACGAGCATTTGAAGAGCCCACCACTGTGCCATTATTATTTAGCGCAAGAGCGGTACTTGTAAAAGCAAAGTCATCATCTTCTTCTGGCGTTAAGGCAAGGCCTAGTATTTCAGTAGAAGTGATATTAAATGCTTCATCAAGCTCCCATTTTACCGCGCGCTCATCAAATACGCCGGTGGTTACACTTGAATTTAATAATTCCACACAGGTATTGGTTGGCTCGTCTTCGTTATCACAGTTATCTTCAATATTATCAAGCCTGTCCTCAGGAATACCTGTTGAAACATAACCAACAACAGTGTACCCGTCATTTGTTTTAACAATATCGTTTGCTCGGCTAGTACCGCCGTAATCGTCAAAGTCTGGAACTAACTCAACCTTTTGCGTTCCATCTTCAGAAATAACTATTCCGCGCTCAATAAAGTCATGGGTAAACCATGTTTCTTCTTCATCTTCATCATCTGGCGTAAATAAAACTTTATCATATGGAGCTGCACTCCAACCAACGCTCACGCCATCTTCGCTTACCGCATTATAAAAGTTACTAACCGAACGCGTTAAACCATCGTAATCTACCGACTCTTCATCAAACAGTATTTGCTCAGTAACTATGCCATCGTCAAACTTAATACCAACTACCGAGCTTAACTTTTGGTACTCGTAATCCGTTGGTCTGCCAGCTAAAAAACTAACCATAAATGAATGCGCATCGGCGTTATTAAAAACCGCATCGTTATTTTCTATATCATCAAGTGTAAAAGTAATTTCTTTATCACTTAGCTCAAAGTTGTACTCTTCACTATCGTACGCATTTTCAATAACGCTTTCGGTAAAGTCGATATAGCTAATATCGATTGGTAAATTATACAATCCGTTGGCAGTACCAATAATGTGCCCGCTTTCGCTTACGTCAGTCACGTAAGAATGTTTAGCGCCGTCAAGAGTACCTAGTTCTGTTAATTCATAGGTTGCACTTAATGCAGATGTACTCAATGTCGCTAAAATACTGGCAGCGAGTAATTTATATTTCATTTTAATCCTTACTACTGATTCTGTAATTCTTCAAGTTCTTCCCAGCGCTCAAACGCGGCTTCAAGGTCAGACTCAAGTTTTGCTAAATGGTTCAATGCATTAGTGGTTACGTCGCTATCTTGTTTGAAAAAGTCAGGATCGCTCACTACAGCTTGCTGCGCTTCTACAGCGGCTTCAAGTTGTTCCATTTTATTGGGTAGTTGCTCTAATTCAAGTTTTAATTTGTAAGAAAGCTTAGTGCTTTTGTTTTCAGGCTTTGTCGCGGCTACAGGCGCAGGTTTAACGTCTTTTTTTGGTGCTTGTTGCTGTTTTTCCTGCTCGGCTAAATAGCTTAAATAAGCTTGGTAATCGGTGTAACCCCCTACCATATCAGTTATTTTGCCATCACCTTCAAACGCCCATACACTACTACACGTATTATCAATAAATTCACGGTCATGGCTTACTATAAGCACAGTACCCTGATACTGATTAATAATTTCTTCGAGTAACTCTAATGTTTCAATATCCAAGTCATTAGTTGGCTCATCGAGTACTAAAATATTTGAGGGTTTCAAAAATAGTTTTGCAAGTAAAAGCCTGTTTTTCTCACCACCAGAGAGTGCTTTTACAGGTGTACGCGCACGTGCCGGTGGAAACAAAAAGTCTTGCAGGTAACCAAGTACATGACGAGAACGCCCGCCCATCATTACCTCTTGTTTACCTTCGGCAACGTTATCTTGAACAGTGGCCTCTTCATCAAGCTTTTGCCTATATTGGTCAAAGTAAGCAAATTCTAAATTAACGCCTTGTTTAACATGGCCGCTATCGGCTTCTAAATCACCAAACAGCAATTTAAGTAAGGTAGTTTTACCAATACCATTTGGGCCGACTAAGCCAATTCGGTCACCGCGCATAACAAGGGTAGAAAAATCATTAGCAATCACTTTATCTTTAAATGCATGACTAAGGTGTTTTGCCTCAAACACTAACTTGCCCGATCTATCAGCCGTTTCAATATTAAAATCGGTTTTACCTACTTGCTCTACACGGGCTTTGCGCTCAACACGTAACTGTTTAAGTTCACGAACACGGCCTTCGTTACGAGTACGACGGGCTTTAACCCCTTGGCGTATCCAGGCTTCTTCCTCTGCTAAACGCTTATCAAAGAGTGCATTTTGTGATTCTTCTACTTTTAAGTCATGCGCTTTTTGTTCAAGGTAGGTCGCGTAATCGCCAGGGTAAGAGATAAGTTTACCGCGGTCTAAATCTAAAATACGCGTTGCAACAGCACGGATAAACGCACGGTCATGCGATATAAATACAATACCGCCTTTAAATTCTTTTAAAAACTGTTCTAGCCATTTAACACTGTCTACGTCTAAATGGTTTGTTGGCTCATCAAGTAACAATAAGTCAGGCTCACTCACAAGAGCACGTGCTAAGGCAACTTTACGCAACCAACCACCTGAGAGCGATTCTAATTTAGCATCTGGGCTAAGCTCTAAACGCGTGAGTACTAATTGAATACGCGAATCAAAACGCCAACCGTCACACGCTTCTAAATCGTTAGATAAACGCTCAAGCTTATTTAGCAGTTTGTCGGTACAATCGGTTTGTAACTGTGTGCTTACATGATGATAATCAATCAGCAAATTAGCAATATCAGGCATACCCTGTGCTACATAGTCGAATACTGAGCCATTTGCTCCTTTAGGAGGATCTTGCTCTAAGCGAGATATTTTAATGCCACCTAATTGGTTAATTTCACCATCATCTAAAATAACTTGGCCATCTAGTACTTTTAAAAGTGTAGATTTACCCGCCCCATTTCGCCCTACAATACAGACGCGCTCACCGCTTTCTATCACTGCATCAGCATCATCAAGTAATGGGTGCGTACCATAAGCTAACTGCGCTTTTTGTATTCTAATTAAATCCATAAATACTGCTCTTTTATTCTTGCGCTAAAAATTCATGCACTGTTTGTGCATCAAACGGCCAGTACAAATGGTGGCCGCTTTTGCTCTCAAATACGGGAATACTTAACTGAAAACGCGCTATTAGCTGCTCATCAGTGAGTATATCAATTAATTTAAGCTCACTACTTTTATCCAAAACCGATAATAAAACCTGCTCGGCTTGCTCACATAAATGACAGCCATCGGTGTGGTATAAAACATAATTAGCCATGGGTAATTAACCAACTGTTGTGTATTTTTTTATTACGTTTGAAATCAGGTGATAACGTTTTTTCTGAAATATTTTCAGCTTTAAACCCTAAGCCCATCAAACCTACTTCATCCATTACAAAACCACGTTTGTTATTAGAAAAAATTAATGTACCCGACGGACTCAAGATTTTTTTAACCCAAGTAAGTAATTTTATATGATCGGTTTGCACATCAAACGCGTCTTTCATTCGTTTAGAATTAGAAAACGTAGGCGGGTCTAAAAAGATTAAATCGTATTGCCCTTGTGCGTATTCTAGCCATTTTAAACAATCAGCTTGCTCAAAACGGTAGCGGGTATTGCTAATATCATTTAACGCAAAGTTATCTTGGCCCCACTTAAGGTAGGTTTTTGATAAATCAACGGTGGTAATTGCTTTTGCACCACCTAATGCCGCGTGCACAGAGGCTGTACCAGTGTAGGCAAATAAGTTTAAAAAGCGTTTGTCTTTTGCATTTTGCTGAATATAACGACGCGCTAAACGATGATCTAAAAACAGCCCTGTATCGAGGTAATCAAACAAGTTTACTTTAAACTTAGCGCCAAATTCTTCCACCACCATTGTACGGTTTTGTTTAGCCATTGGGGTGTACTGCTCTTCCCCTTTTTGTTTTTTACGCACTTTAACGGCTATGTTTTCAGGTGCTATGTTTAGCTGCTGTGCAGTTAAGCTAATCACATCTTGAAGACGCTTTTCTGATGTTTTTTCGTCAATTTCTTTAGGTGCTGCGTATTCAAAAATAACAGCAGAATCGCCGTAAATATCAACCGCTACGTTGTACTCAGGAATATCAGCATCGTATACGCGATAAGCTTGTACTTCGTTTTGTTTAAGCCAATTTTTTAGGCCTTGTTTGTTCTTTTTCAAACGATTAGCAAACGACATTGAGCCTTCAAAATTCAGAGCCGGTTTGTCATCGCTTGTCAGGCTTACCTGTTTATCATCTAACTGATATAAATTTAGCTCTACATCTAATGGGCCGTTTTTAAATTTATAACGCTTTTGTTTAACCAGTTTTAACAGCTTAAATAGGCTTTCATCCATGCCTAGTAACGCAAGCTTCCAATGATTAAAGTGCTTTTTAAAACCCACGCCCATGCTGCGGTGTAGATTTACCAGCTCAGCCATAGAGCCAATACGTTCGCCGTACGGTAAGTTAGAAATAACCACCCCGGGTAATTTAGCAACAGAGGTAAGCTTAGTTGCATCACTTTGCTTAAACTTAATAACATTACCCAGCTCTGCTCGCTCGGCATTGGCAATGGCTTTATCAAGAACTTGCGCATCGTAATCGTGGCCAATTAACCACAATTTAGGATCGGTAATTTGCTCAATTAATTCTTCACGCAGTTGTTTAAATTTGGCCGCCCTAAAACTAGGTAAACGCTCAAAAGCAAACCCTTCTCTAAATAAACCAGGTGCTTCGTTACGCGCCATGCCCGCCGCTTCAATTAAAATAGTGCCGGCACCACAACATGGGTCAAATAAAGGTTGATTTACATTTTCAAGCCAACCACTGCGTTTAATAATCGCGGCCGCTAAGTGCTCTTTAATAGGCGCTTTACCTTGGCCTTGGCGATAACCGCGCTCAGACAAACGAGGTCCCGAGTAATCAATGTACAAAGCCACACCGTGGCGGTTTAAACGCGCCACAACACGCACATTGGCATCTTGCTTATCTACATTTGGGCGCTGTTCGTATAAATCGTTAAAGTAGTCAACAATTGCATCTTTAATTACCAAGCCTGAAAACTGGGTATTTTTTAAAGAGTCGTTGGTACCATTAAAATCAACGGCAAATGTTTGTGTAGGGCCAAACCATTCTTGCCATGGCTGAAAACGAGCAAATTTATACAGGCTATCTTTATCATTAACGCCTTCTTTTTCTTCAATAAGCATCAGCACACGTGTTGCGTAACGAGTTGATAGACAAACCTTTTGCGCCAATGTTGAATCTGCCTCAAAGCGAACAGAACCCACAGTTTGTTTAGACACGACGGCGCCTAACTCTGTTAGTTCATCAACAAGTAAATTTTCGATTCCGATAGAAGTAAGTGCGATAAATTGCAAAGTAATAACCCTTAATAGCTAATTGCGCAGGATTATAACATAGGTTGGCTGACAAACACTTGATAAACGCAGCTCGATTTGTAAATTTGCTAAGCTGATTTAGTGTGATATTGCTCAAGTAATAGCGGGTGAACACGATTGTTTAAAACGCGGATAACTTCAAACTGTTCAAGGGACAAATTATCATCAAGTTTGAATGTTTCGTTAAGGTTTAGGCAAATTGAAGCATCAGGGCAATGTTCAACAATTAAAAACTCACCGGTTTGCGCTTTTGAGGTAAGTTTAACGATGGCTTCTGTACTTGGCTGGGTGCCAGTGTACTCTTCAAAAAACCAACTTTTAGCCAGTACCGGTTTTAAATGAAATTTTACAGCGGTGGCATTGAGCGCAATTTGGCAAATTTGTGCAGGCTTATACAGCTCAAAACCATCTAAGTAGTTATATACCTGTTCATAAAAAGCAGCATCTTCTAAGCTAAAACGCGGGTTTTCAAATACACAGTCGGTGAGTTGTCTTAATTTATACGGTGTGCATAGTTGCATATCGTCATTTAAATCAAGTAGTAAGCGGTTTTTATTTGCACATGCAATCCACTGCCATTGTTTTGTTGCTTGTAACATTTGCCTCCTCCTTGTTTAAAAATTTATTTTTAATTAAGACATTAATATTAGATTATAACGGCTTTTGACCATTTTTAAAACATTTGTTTAGAACATTTATTGAACGATCAAAAGCTTACATAACTGATCCTTATAAGGAATCAACGATCGATTTTACCAATTGTGGCCCTTTGTAGATGAACCCAGTATAAACCTGCACTAAATTTGCGCCTGCATTTAGCTTTTCTTGAGCTGATTGCGCATCATCAATACCGCCTACACCAATAATTGGTAATTTACCTTGTGTTAAACGTTTAAGTTCGCTAACAACGTGTGTAGAGCGCTCTCTTACAGGGCTGCCAGATAAACCACCCGCCTCATCGGCGTATTGCTGACCCATTACTGCACTACGTTCAAGCGTAGTATTTGTTGCGATTACGCCATCAATTTGATTCGTTAATAGTGACTCGCTAACCTGCTCAATTTGGATTTGATCAAGATCTGGCGCTATTTTAACCAGCATAGGTACTTGCTTATTATGCTTGGCAATTAAATCGAGCTGTTCATTCTTTAAACTTTGCAGTAAATCATCTAACGCGGCGCCATATTGTAAATCGCGCAGCCCTGGTGTATTTGGAGATGAAATATTGACCGTAATATACGAAGCATGCTCGAACACTTTACGCATACAATGGATATAGTCGTCTTTACCTTGCTCATTTGGGGTATCTTTATTTTTACCAATATTAATACCTAAAATACCGGTGTACTTGGCATTTTTTACGTTATTAACTAAATTATCGACCCCTTTATTATTAAAGCCCATTCGGTTAATAATGGCATTTGACTGCGGTAATCTAAAAATGCGCGGCTTATCATTACCTGCTTGCGGGCGCGGGGTAACCGTGCCAACTTCTACAAAACCAAAGCCCATTTGGCTAAAGGCATCAATACACTCAGCGTTTTTATCTAAACCTGCAGCCAAACCCACAGGGTTTTTAAACTCAAGGCCTAAAAAATTAACGGGTTTGTTTTGTAGTTGCTGTGACCAAGCTGCGTTTAAAGGGGTGTGTGCAAAACGGCGTAAATTATTAAGCGCAAACTCATGTGCCCATTCAGCATCTCGGGTGAACATAAAACGGCGGGCTAAATCGTAAAACATGAATTGTTCCTCTTTAAATTACAGACAAAAAAATACCTCAGACTAGGCTGAGGTATTGTATAACAATTTTAACAATTAACTGATTATTTACTGAATAAATAACCAATTAAAGCTAAATTATTTTCCTGATGTATCACAGTTATGGCTTAACAACATTAATTCGCGCAGTGCAACTGAGAACTTAGCAAAGTCGTGACTTTGCGAGGTTTTAAATTCAGCTAACATTTGCTTCCAACGCTGTAGCAGCAGATCTTGGCTGGCCATCCACTGATCGATTTGATTATCAACATCGTTTTCGTCACCTTCAAAGCTGTTTAGCACAACATGAGAAAGCGTACGTTGTTGCCAATCAAGCTCTTCACGGTACGACGCACGGGCAAGTGCTTGCCAATGGTTAGAAACAGGCTGGTTAGTAATTTGATCTAAGAACCAGTGTAAGCCCATACGCGAGCCAAGTTTAAAGTAGGTATTAGATACCATCGCCACACTGCGGCCTGAATTATGCGCTATTTCAGCAATATCCATTACAGAGAACAGGCTAGAAAGGTCAATAATACGCTTAGCAATTTGCTTAGGTACACCTTTTTCAACTAACTCATTTGCTTTGCCAGTCAAACATTCGTGTTCTTTGTCTTGCATGTACGTATTTAAGTTTTCGCTTAAATCTTTAAACGTTGGCGCAAAGAACTCGATAGCTTGTTCAATTGTTTGTGCTTTATTACGATGACGTAAGAACCAGCGTGTTGCACGGCGAACAGTACGACGTAATTGGTACAGCATTTCGGTTTGAACTGCTGCTGGGATTTTATTATCTAGCGCGCTGATTGATGACCAGGTTTCACGCATTTCAAAAATCTCACTCGCAATTGAGTAGCACATTGCGATTTCAGCTTCGTTAGCACCTGTCTCTTCGTTCATGCGTACCATGAAGTTTAAGCCCATGTCATTAACGATATTGTTCGCCAGTTTTGTTGCAATAATTTCTTTGCGCAGTGGGTGATTATCCATCGCGTCGTTAAATTTTTCACGCAGTGGACGCGGGAAAGACTTAACTAGTAGCTGACGGTAGTAAGGGTTTTCAGTAATTTCATCTGTTACTAAAGACTCTTTAAGCACCATTTTAGCGTACGAAACTAATACTGAAAGCTCTGGACGTGTTAGGTCTTTACCTGCTGCAGCGCGCTCTGCCAACTCTTCATCCGTTGGTAAAAACTCAATTGCACGGTTTAGCTTGCCTTCTTTTTCAAGGGCATGAATAAAGCGGATCTTCTCTTTAAGAGTTGATGCACCTTTAGACTGTGTAATCGACAATGTATGTGTTTGACGGTAACAATCTTTAAGTACAAGCTCAGACACTTCGTCGGTCATAGAGTAAAGTAACTCATCACGTTGTTTACGTGTTAAATCCCCTTCTGAAACTAAGCCGTTAAGTAAAATTTTAATATTTACTTCGTTATCTGAACACGCAACACCGCCTACGTTATCAATAAAGTCGGTATTTACACGCCCGCCTTTGGCTGCAAACTCGATACGCCCTAATTGGGTTGCACCTAAGTTACCACCCTCACCTAATATTTTAGCGCCAAGGTCTTTACCGTTTATGCGCAGCGCATCGTTTGCACGATCCCCTACATCAGCGTCTGTTTCGTGGCTGTTTTTAATGTAAGTACCAATACCACCGTTCCATAGTAAATCAAATTCCATCATTAATGAGGCTTTGATTAACTCGTTCGGTGTCATGCTTGCTTTTTTAGTGCCAAGCATTTTTTTCATTTCTGGGCTTAAAGAAATCGATTTAGCTGCGCGCGAGAAAATCCCACCACCCGCTGAAATCAGATCTTTATTGTAATCTTCCCATGATGAACGTGGCAGGTTAAACAAGCGCTCACGCTCTGGGTAAGAGGTCGCTGCATCTGGTGTAGGGTCTACAAATATGTGCATATGGTTAAACGCGACTTGTAAGCGAATGTGCTTAGACAATAACATGCCGTTACCAAATACGTCGCCGGCCATATCACCAATAGCAACCACAGTGAAATCGGTAGTTTGACAGTCAATATCCATTTCACGGAAATGACGTTTAACAGACTCCCATGCACCTTTTGCTGTTATGCCCATTTTCTTATGGTCATATCCTACTGAACCACCTGATGCAAACGCATCACCTAGCCAGAAGTTGTATTCGTTAGCAATACCGTTAGCAATATCAGAGAAGGTAGCTGTACCTTTATCGGCTGCAACTACTAAGTATGGGTCGTCTTCATCGTGACGCGTTACATTAGCTGGCGGTACAATTTCACCACGCTCAATGTTATCGGTAATGTCTAATAAACCACGGATGAAAATTTTGTAACACTCTTGACCTTCTTTAATAAAGGCTTCGCGTTCACTCGGTAGCTGCTTACATACAAAACCACCTTTAGAACCTACCGGAACAATTACGGTGTTTTTAACTTGTTGTGCTTTTACTAAGCCCAATACCTCAGTACGGAAATCTTCACGACGGTCTGACCAACGAAGGCCACCACGAGCAACTTTACCACCGCGTAAATGCACACCTTCTACACGCGGAGAGTATACAAAAATCTCAAATGCTGGCAGCGGAAGCGGCATATCAGGAATTAAGCTAGGCTGTACTTTAAACGACACGTAAGATTTAAACTGACCTGTTTCATCTTTTTGGAAGTAGTTAGTACGCAGTGTTGCCACAATCATATCTACGTATAAACGTATAATACGGTCATCATCAAGGTTCGCTACGTTTTCAAGCTCTAAGTAAATTTGTGCACTTAATTTCTCAAGTGTTTTAGGGCTTGCAGGGCTTTTTACTGAGAATTTTTTAGCAAATAAGTTAACTATTTGCGCAGCAATATGCGGGTAATTTGCAAACGTGCTCTCAATGTAGGTCTGTGAGAAAGTAACCCCAATTTGGCGCATGTATTTTGCATAGGCACGTAATATAGAGGCTTCACGACCTGTTAAACCACCCATTAATACTAAGCGGTTAAAGCCGTCGTTTTCAAGGCGGTTGCCCCATACATTAGTTAATGCAGCGCGAAAACGAGCAGAAATCTTATCAAAGTCGGCCATTCCTTTGCTGTCAATCAGCATAGAGAAGTCCATGATCCAATTGATACGACCATCACTTGTTTTAACAGAATATGGCGTTTCACCTACAACGCGTAAACCAAAGTTTTCTAGCATTGGCATAACATCAGATAAGTGAATGGGCTCATCTTTATGGAACAAGCTTAGGCGTACAATATTGCTGTTAGCTTCTTCTTGCGGACGGTAGAACAGCATTTCTAGCTTGTTCTCGTCGTTTAATAATTCTAGTTTTTCAATATCTACAACCGCAGCACTCGGTAGTACTTCATCTTTGTAAGAGCGTGCAAACGCGTTGCAATATTTACGATTTAGCTCATTACCGCGGGCTTCCCCTGCTGACTCTAACAGTGCAGATTGTAATTTATCTTCCCATGTACGAGCAGCTTCTACTAGGTTGTTTTCGATGTCTTTCACGTTATATTCGATATTGTTATCGGTCACACGAACGGTGTAATGTGTACGCGCCAGTGTTGACTCAGAGAAATAGGTAGTAAATTCGACTTTTTCGTCAGAATTAAAGGCGTTAGCTAAAATGTCTTGTGTTTCTCGGCGCAGCGCTGTGTTATATCGCTCACGAGGAACGTACACCATGCAAGAGAAGAAACGTCCGTAGGCGTCTTTACGAACAAACAAGCGACACATGTCACGCTCTTGAATTTGTAAAACACCCATTGCTACTTCAAGTAACTCGCTCTCGCGAGCTTGAACTAATTCATCACGTGGGTACGTTTCTAAAATATTAAGTACCGCTTTGTATGCATGGGTGCCTTTTGCAAAGTCACACATATCCATGATGCGGTTAATTTTAGTTTTTAGAACAGGCACATCTGCTGCGCTGTTGTTGTAAAAGCTTGATGAAAATAGGCCGATAAAACGGTCTTCACCAACCACATTGCCTTCATCATCAAAGCGTTTAATACCAACGTAATCTATGTACGCTGGGCGATGAACGCGCGATACAGAGTTCGTTTTTGTTAATACTAATAAGTTACTGCTGAGGGCTTCTTGGCGAGCAAATTCAGGTAATTCAGATAATAAACGTGTGTGCTCATCGGTTGAATTTTTCATCAGGCCAAGGCTTGTGTCCATTTTACCTTTTAACTGGTAATCACCTTGTACAGGGGTAAGCTCGTACTCGCGATAACCCATTAAAGTAAAGTTATCTTTAGCCAGCCAATCTAAAAACTCTACGGCTTCAGATACTTCGTTCTTATTTTTATTGTGCTTACGTTTTGGTACTTCTTTAGTAACAGAGACTAATTTTTCGCGAATTGGCTGCCAATCATCTACCGCAATAGAAACATCAACCAATACTGATTCGAGCTCTTTTTTGAAAGACGCAATAACAGATGCATCGGTTTGGCGGTCAATCTCAATAAAGAACACTGTTTTAGTAGAGGTCGATTCTTGCTCTGCTTTTAAATTTGATAAACCAGAAATTTTAGCGTTATCGTCACGCTGAATTTTTAGTGGGCAGTGAAGTAATAAGTGAGAAGCTATATTTTCACGGGTCATAGCCATACGAACAGAATCGACTAAAAATGGCATATCTTTAGCAATAATTTCTACAATTGTATGTGATGACTGCCAGCCATCTTTTGCTACTTCAGGGTTGAAAACGCGAATTACTGCGTCGTCCGTGGTGTTTTTTTCTAGTGCATTCCAAAGGCTGAGTGCAGCACCGTATAGGTCACTATCATTGCGATTTGCCAAATCCTCTTTAGACATATTGCTGTACAAGGCTTTGGCGAATTTCTCAACGAGTAACACATTATCAGCGTGAACTTTTTTCTGGATAAGCTTACAGACATTATCTAGGATAACCGAGGCTTGGCCTTCATTTCGTGTCATTGTATGTTCCTTAATCTATTACTGCTTTTAGTTAAGCAGAATATTTGTACAGCCATTTATTAGCGTGGAGTCAGTTAAATTCTAACCCTTTTAGCGCTAATAAACAGCCTTTTCGATGAAAACATTTTAAGCATTTCAGCTATTTGGTCATCTATTCACAAAATATAGATATAAATGACCATTACAGGTCATTTAGGAGCACAATTATTCACTTTATTTTTTCTGGTCGGTCCACAGCAGACTACCAATTGCGGGTAATAGCAGTACCGCACCTAACATATTTACTAAAAACATGAAGGTAAGCAGTATTCCCATATCTACTTGAAACTTAAGATCAGAGAATATCCACGTACTAACACCTATCGCAAGGGTGATACCGGTAAACAATACAGCACTGCCACGCTCAACAAGGGCATTACGGTACGCCACGCTCAGCGGTACGTTTTGCTTAAGTTGGCCCATCATCGAAGAAAGTATATAAATACCGTAATCCACACCAATACCTACACCTAAGGCTATAACAGGTAAAGTAGATACCGTTAAGCCAATTTCTAATTGCACCATAAGTGCTTGTGCAAGAGTTGATACAATATACAGAGGTAATACCACTGCGATTGTCGCCTTCACACTCTTAAAGCTTAACAAACACAAAATAATAACTGCGCCGTAAACGTAAAGCATCATCGGAATTTGCGCCGCAGAAACAGACTCGTTTGTTGCCGCCATAACCCCTACAGGCCCAGACGCTAACTTAAAGGCTAACTTATCTGTGCCTTCTTCTTGTGCAAATTGCTTAACACGTTGAATAACGGTATCGATTGTATTTGCTTTGTGATCATCTAAAAATATAATCACCGGCATGACTGAGCAATCGCCATTGAGTAATCCTGTGCTTGTTTCTACACGGGCTGTTGATTGCACTAAGCTGGCTGAGTTACGCGGTAAGCTTTGCCATTTTAAGTTACCTTCGTTGTAACCTGCGTTAACCGACTGCGCCACAGAGCTTAAACTAACCGCCGATTGTACGCCTGGCACGTTTTCTACCTTGTACTGAAAACGGCTAATGCGCGCCATCACATCGTGCTCTGTACACGCCGCAGGGTAAGCCTCAACAATCACTTTTAAAATATCCGACGAAATGGTGTATTTGTCCGATATTAAAAAAGTATCTTGATTGTAGCGAGCATCTTGATGCAACGAAGGCGCACCTGCATGTAAATCACCAATTCGCATTTTATCTGCTTGCCAGTAACCTAAGGCAAATAACACCAGCGTAAAACCAATAATCATTTTTGCGGTTTTAGGGTCTGTGGCTTTTACTAATAAATCGCGTATCGCATCTAGCATATTTGGCTTTTGCGCATCGCCTGATTGAATATGCACAGTGTTGGCAAAATTCATATACGAGGCCCACACTGGCAATAAAATTAAATTAGTAAATATAATAACCGCAACACCTAAACTTGCTGTGATTGCAAGTTCACGAATAATACCTATATCAATAGTCAGCAGGGTTAAAAAGCCCACCGTGTCTGAAAGCAGCGCAATACCACCAGGTACAAGTAATGCTCTAAAGCTTGATTGACAACAAATGCGGGTACTTTTGCCCTCACCTACTTTTTTACCAATGGCGTTGATCATCTGCACGCCGTGGCTTACACCAATCGCAAATACTAAAAACGGCACCAATATAGACATAGGGTCGAGTCCAAAACCTAAACTCGACAGCAAACCCATTTGCCAGATTACGGCAATAATTGAACACGCTATAGGTAAAATGGTGAGCTTTAAACTGCCACAAAATAGCCAAACCATAATAAAGGTAAAACCAATGGCAATAGCAAAAAATAGCACCACACCTTTTGCCCCCAGAGCGATATCGCCGGCCATTTTGGCAAATCCAATAATATGAATACTGACTTTATCTGTACTTAAAGGCTCTCTTACTTGCGTTTCTAACTTATCTGCAAATGCCAGTGTATCTAGCTTTTGCTGAGTTTGCGGGTCGGTTTCTAGTAGCTGCGCGGTCACCATGGCACATGAGTAATCGCTGGCAATCATTCGCCCTACTACTTTTGCTTTTTCAATGTTTTCTTTAACTACTGCTAAACCTTTTTGGTCAGCTTTAAAGTTTGCAGGAATAATCGGGCCGCCAGCAAAACCATCTTCAACCACTTCGACAAAGCGCGCACTGGGCGCAAAAATAGAGTTAACTAATGGGCGGTTTACACCAGGAATAAAATACAGTTGATCGTGTACTGCTTTTAATTGGGTGAAAAATTCGGGGTTAAAAATGTTGCCACTGTCATCACACACCGAAATTAAAATGCTATTTGCGCCACCAAATTGTTTTTCGTGTTTGGTGTACACTTTCATGTATTCATGATTTAGCGGAATATTTTTGTTAAACGAGGCGTCTAGTTCAATGTGAGTGGCTTTATAGCCTAAAAAACATGTGATTAGCGCAAAAGCGATCAACATGATAGTACGGTGTCTAAACACCGCCTTTTCTAAAAAATCTAAAAACGTATGCATTAAGGGTTTAACTCCTTCACTTTAATGCCATCTTCTGTTGCCATGACTAATTTATTATTAATTATTACGCCATCAAGAATAGCTTTACCATCGGGGCGTTGTTCATGTGTAAGTAAGCCGTCTTTTAAATGAAAGATCACACCACTATTTGCCAGCAGTAACCAATGCTCATTATTATAATTTATAATGTTATTAACCGTGGCCGTTTTAACATTTTCAAAATGCTGCCATTGTTGTTCATTTTTATTTTTAGCAAATACATTTCCTCTGAGCCCTGCCACAATTTCTTGCTGCGCATCTGATGCTACCGCAAAAAAAGAACCTGGGTAAATTTCATCAAGGCGTTGCCATGTTTGACCATTATCACTGCTTTTGGCCATTAACCCCATTTCACCGACTAACATCAAACCACTGTCTGTTTTTTCAATACGGTTAAAATGAGGCAGTATAGATGTTGTTTCGGCCTCGTAGCCTTGAGGATCATTTTCTTTTAAATCATTCAAATACTCTCTGTCTTCACTAAACAGTAAAGAGTCTAAAAAGCGTTTATGCCAGTGCTTGCCGCCGTCACTGGTTTGATAAAACATGCCATAAGCGCCCACAGCAAAACCATTTGACTCATCTTCAAAGTAAATATCTAAACACGGCTTATCAAGCTCTGGCTTTGCTTGTTGTAATTGCCAATTTAAACCACCATCGGTGGTATTAATTATGGTGGCATCGTGCCCGCACGCCCACCCGTGGGTGTCATTAGAAAAATCGACAGCCGTTAACAATACCTGTGTAGGGACGCTTTGCGCTTGCTGCCATTGCTCAGCGTTTTTGCTTGTTATTACCGTACCGTGCTTACCTACAGCCACTAAAGCAGCACCTGTATTAGTAATATCAGTTAGTAGGGTTTTATTTGCGTTGATTGCGCTAATAGCATACTGAGGTGCATCTTGTGCAATACTCGCACCGCTTATGATCAGGCTGGCATATACCAAATACTTCATAAATTTTAATCGCCTTGAACTGAAGAATTGTTTGTCTGTTTGCTGAGGAAAATCCTGCGTGTCGTATAGACAAACGCGATGAGAAAGAAAAAAGCAGCTAACGGGCTGTTAGCTGCATATTACGTTGTTATCTACCTTCACGGCGTAAAGCGCTTGAAGTAAATTCGTTATCGTTAAACGACTCTGAAAAGTCGTACATTTTTTCTTGGTTATCTAAACCAATAGCTAAGTAACGGCGCGAATTTAAATCATGATACACTTCTAAGGTACTCCACTGCGTAGGTACTTCGTAGTAGTTTAAGCCATATGCCATTGCTACACGATAAAGCTGGTCGCGATTATCATAAATATCGGTCACTTGTACTTGCCAGCTATCTTCATCAATATAAAACACGCGTTTTTTATAAATATGGCGTGTATCATCTTTTAAGTTAGCTTCAACCACCCATACACGGTGCTTTTCATAACGCGTATGCTCTGGATTAATGTGGCCTGGTTTTAAAATATCGTCGTACTCTAGTTTATCACTGTGTAACTTGTAGCTATTGTACGGAATATATAGCTCTTGCTTACCTTTTAACGTCCAGTTGTAACGGTTAGGTGAGCCATTAAACATATCAAAATCATCGGTAGTACGTAAGCTATCTGCGGCTGTACCTGGTGCGTCATATGCAACATTTGGTGCACGACGAACACGACGCTGACCCGAGTTATATGTCCACGCTTGGCGAGGTGTTAAAATTTGATCCATGGTTTCGTGTACAAGTAGCGCTGTACCGGCAAGGCGTGCTGGCTCTGTCACCTTTTGCTTAAATTTAAACAAAATGTTTGAGTCTTGAAGCTCTGCAGGGGTCGCTTTAGGATCTGAATATTTAACCAATAGTTGTTCATCAAAGCCTACATAATTGTACGAACCCGATGCGGTGGGTGCAGCTTGTCCACCAAAACGCTCTATTGATTGTCCACGATAGCGTAATAAGTGATTCCAAATAGCTTCTAAGCCAGATTTAGGAATAGGAAATGGAATACCAATTGCGGTATTTTTTATTCCGTTGCCACCTTCAATAAGCTCAGCCGTTGCAGCAAACTCTTTTGTTGCATCGTATACAAACTGTGGGTAAGACGCAGAGCGGCGCGTTTCATAAACAGGCATTTTAAACGTATCTGGGTATGCTTCAAATAAAGCAATTTGACCAGGGCTTAAGTTAGCTTTGTACTTATCAAGGTTTGTTTTATCAATGGTAAACAACACTTTGTCCGCAGAATACGGGTCTAAATGGTGCATGCCTGGCTCATAACCTTCTGGTGCAGATGTAATACCGCCATTCCACGCTGGAATTGACCCATCAGCATTGGCTGCTTTTTCTGCGCCAAATGGCGTTAAGTCTTGTCCTAAACGTGCAACTTCTTCAGCGCTCATTTTTGCCATTGCCGCTGAACTTAAAAACATGCTACACAAAGCGGTAGCGATGAGGGTAGGTTTTTTAATCATACTAATATTACCCCTAAATTGAATATTTTAAATTGAAAGAAACGTAGTCACGATCTGAGAAAGTATTGATATCGCCACCACCCCAAAATGAGTTGTAGCTCACATCAAGTGACCATGCATTTTGGTAATTAAAGTTCATCGTTACACCCAACGATTTACGGTCTTCAATAAACAAGAACATAGGATCAGGTGTGTTACCGTTTACATCATGAGAAAATACAAATCGTGGAGAGAAGTTAATGCCATTGTAAAGGTTAAAGTAATCACCTTTAGCAATTAGGCGGTAACCCCAAGATGATGCCGTTGCAAACGACTTTTCTTCTGGGCCATTAGAAAGGCCTAGTTGTAATGTTGTGTAGTCAGTAGTGCCTGGGCCTGTGATCACACCGCTTCGACCTGTACCCGACACATTTAAACGCATTTCGTCGTAATCAGGCATATCATGAATTTTCACAGCACCTACTTCACCTACTACAGCCCAGCTATCAGCACCTAATGACGGGCCAAATAAATGTGTTGCAGTAAACTGAATTTGTGATGTGTCGCGTTCAATATAACCTTGTGCAACTTCACCTGCCGCTACAGAGCTAATCGCATCACCAAAACTCATTTGCGAAATACCCGCAAAATCTGGGCGAATACCGGCAAGCGCCAATTGTTCAGGCATGGCGGTATAAAGTAGCTCTACATCGTCTATTTGTAATGGTTCGTCTTTACGAAATGTAAACTCACCAGCAAACGCGGTTTCGCCAATTGTGGTGTTAAAGCTTAAACCGTAAAGTTTAATATCTTCTGGGTAATCATTTTCTGCTTTTGAAAACGCAACTAAATCTGCCACGTTGTCATCTGTAATTTCTGTTGTTGCAATCATCGCTAAATCTTGTGCGATGGCAGCTTGCGAAAAGTTAGATACACGACCAGAAATTAGCGGACGTCGACTATGGTAGTTAACGTGGTATAACGCCACTTCTGTGTCGTTCCACTCTGGTAAAAATACACCTAAACGTAAACCATATTGGCCGCCATCATCTGGCTCTGTTTTACCGTTATCGCCTTTACCTTTAAGCGCAACTTTAGTTGGATGAGCTAAATACATGTTTGCAAGCAGGGCTTGGCCTTCAGCACTTGTTGGGTCAATACCCTGTGCTGCGGCTACCTGAGCAAAATTAGTATAAAGGTTATTAAGGCTGTCGGTTAAAAAGGCCATATCAATGTCAGGGTTTGAAGTAAAACCTAACTGTACATTTTGCTGATAGCCGTTTTCTGCTGCAAAGTCATTGGTAGAAAAATAAGTACCCGCAGCCGGTAAGCGTGTTTCATGCCATTGGTACTGATAAAAACCTTCTAAAGTAATATTTTCAGTGATCCCTAATGACGCCCAAAGCATACCTACAGGAATAAATGCTTCTTTAAGCTCAGCACCTGGCGCTTTTAAGCGGTCAATATCGACCGGGTTTACGTTAATACCATGAGAGATAAGTGTACTCTCACCCCAGTTAACTACTTGTTGACCAAGGCGAATTGACAGCGGGTTATTGCCATCGTTTAAGTCAAAATTTGCCCAAACGTAGGCATCTAATAAACGAATGTCGGCACAGCTTTGCTCTTTTGTGTCGTCATCATCACATGGATCTACGCCTTGTCCTGAGGTTGGGTTAACGTAGGCTCTATCACCATCCATTAACTCAAAATCGTAAAAGTACATAAAACGTGTGAATAAGCCGTAGTTATCTTTACTAATTGAAAGGTCGTGTGTTCCTTTCAATAATTTTGAAAACGAATCACCGCTATCAAAATTAAGATTACCTGCATCGCCATTATTAGAGTAAGAGCCTGGTTGAGCCCAAACATCTTGAGAAGAATAAATTGTATTTAATGAAGGATTATACCCAGTCCAATCAAATGCAGGATTATTGCTTTTACCAATAATGTCGAAATCTCTGTCTTCAACACGGACGCTTTGACCATAGGAAAAAGTTGAGTCGAAGGCGACATCAAAGCCCCCTACCTCAAAATTTGCTGCATTCGCTGCTGCAGATAAACCTAAGCTTGCGGCTGCTAAACCTATAGCTATTTTGTTTTTAACAAAAAGCGATCTTCTTATCATTGTGTATCCCCCCTGTCGTGGGTAATTATGTGTGATCAAGTTATTGTTTTTAGTGTAATCTTAACGATAGAAGCGATTATAAAAAATTACAAATGGTCGCGTTCAATCAATTATTATATTTTTTGAGCTGACGTTTACGTATTGGTAAGACGTCATACCAGATAATTTATACACGTAAATTAACAATAGAACAAATTGAAATTAACAAAAAGATAATATTTTTATGTATCTATAACATAAAAACAGCAGGTTAGGCGATACGTTCGAGGCGAATAAATTTATTCTCGGGGGTAAGTAAAAGTCTAAAACGCCCTCTTAATCCTATAGATGAAATGTAAGGGCGTAAGTGCGAGGCGGCAAAACGTATTGTTTTACCGTTATCCTCAACCACTTGTACTGAGCTAAAACGACCATGGTAGTAGTCCATGCATTTGTTATAGCTCAGGTGTAAAGAGAAGTAATACTCAATCATTTAATTAAGCGCTTTTTCAACCTTTTCATATAAATCAGTACTTAATCCTTCAAGGTTTGCTAAGCGTTGCAACTGTGCTTTCATTGCTTGAGCACGGGTTGTGTCAAAGCGTTTCCACGACATGAAAGGCGTTAACATTCTAGAGGCATTTTGCGGATTAATCGCGTTTAGCTTAATAAGTAAATCACCTAATAATGCGTAACCTTCACCATCTTTTCTGTGAAATTGTGCGGTATTAAAATGACTAAAGCTGCCCACTAATGCCCGTACACGATTTGGATTTGAAAAATCAAAGCTAGGATGCGCGTACAACGCTTTTATATTCTCAATAGCATCATCACCAGATTGCATAGCCTGCAGCGCAAACCATTTGTCCATAACTAAAACATCATGACGCCACTGGCTATCAAAATGATCTAACAACGTTGTTCTTAACGGGTGTGATGCTTTTACTACCGCACTCAATGAGGCTAAAACATTGGTCATATTCGGTGAATCTGCCGATTCTTTGATAAAGCGGTCAACTTGCTCAGAAGGTATTTTAGCTAAGTAATGTAAACAAACACCTTTAAGCGCTCTTATAGCCACTGCATCTGGATTTATACTGCCATCATCTACTAACGAACTGTAACAATGTAAAAGCTCATCAGATAATTGCTCGGCAATCTGTTGCTCAAACAATCTTGTGATTGTAATGATTTCGTCAACAGGAATTATGTCAAACTCAGCGGCAAACGTGTCAAAGCTTGGCAGTTTTATAAGTTCTGCTACCAGTGCTAAATCGCCACTTTGTGCGCTTATTAACACACGGAGTGCATTAATAACGTTTTCACTTAATGTTGCGTGTTCAGGTGCATTAACTGCTTGCTTAACTGCATTAATAAATAATTGCTGCTGCGCATCCCAACGCGAAAAATCGCTGCGCGCAAAACGCATAATATGCAGTAAATCAGGTTCTGAATTTTGCTGGCTTAAAATACAGGGCGCAGAAAAATCTTCAAGTAGTACAGCCACTGGGCGAGCAGGTATTTGATCAAAGTAAAACGTTTGCGTTGGCGCAGTTACGTTAAGCACGTGGTCGCGTTTTTCACCTTGATAAGTAAGTGCAATACTTTGCCCATTTTCATCTAATAATTCGATGGCAAATGGAATGTGAAGGCTCTTATTATCTGGCTGATTTAGCGGAGCTGATTGCTCAATTGTTAAAGTATAAAGTTGCTTATCGTGATCATAGTGCTGTGTTGCATTTAATCGTGGTGTACCAGATTGGCTATACCAACGCTTAAATTGCGTTAAATCTATGCCTGAAGCATCACTCATTGCAGCAACAAAATCATCACAGGTAACCGCTTGACCATCATGGCGTTCAAAGTAAAGCTGCATCCCTTTTTGAAAGTTAACCTCACCTAACAGGGTGTGCATCATTCGGATAACTTCAGCCCCTTTATCGTAAACCGTTACGGTATAAAAGTTATTCATTTCGATAACTTTTTCAGGGCGAATTGGGTGCGCCATTGGCCCCGCATCTTCACTAAACTGATGTGTGCGCATTACTTTAACGGCATCAATGCGGTTAAGTGCGCGTGAGCCTAAATCGCTACTAAATTCTTGGTCTCTGAATACTGTGAGCCCTTCTTTTAATGATAGCTGAAACCAGTCTCTACAGGTAACACGGTTACCCGTCCAGTTATGAAAATACTCATGACCAACAATCGACTCTATCGTGTGATAATCTTTATCGGTGGCGGTTTCTTGGTTAGCCAATACGCATTTACTATTAAATACATTTAGCCCTTTGTTTTCCATTGCTCCCATATTGAAAAAATCTACGGCAACAATCATGTAAATATCTAAGTCATATTCTAGGTTAAAGCGTGTCTCATCCCAATGCATGGCTTTTTTTAATGAGTTAATTGCATGTGGTGTTTTAGATAAATTGCCTTTATCAACAAATAACGCAAGCTCAATTTCGCGACCACTTTTTGTTGTGTAAGTGTCTTTTAGTACATCAAAATCACCCGCTACTAAGGCAAATAAGTAACTTGGCTTTTTAAATGGGTCTTGCCATTTAGCAAAATGGCGGCCATCAGCTGTTTCACCACTGTCAATTTGGTTACCATTTGACAGTAAATGCTTAAAGCTTTTATCAGCAATAATCGTCACATCGTACGTGCTTAGTACGTCAGGGCGGTCTAAAAAGTAGGTTATTTTTCTAAAACCTTGCGCTTCACATTGCGTGCAATACGCTCCACCAGATAAATACAAGCCTTCTAAAGAGGTATTTGTATCAGGAGAAATTTCAGTAACAATTTTAAGCTGGCATGTGTGAGGTAAATCATTAATGATTAGGTGCTCACCTTCAATCTTATAATTAGTATAAGCAA
>NZ_DCYU01000079.1:0-17843 GCF_002331165.1 Pseudoalteromonas sp. UBA2102 | reverse complement strand
CCTAATTTGCAAGCAGCGCCTTTATCGCCAGATATTTGCCACTGTGACAATTCAAGCACCGCAATAATGTGCTGTTTTTGCGCCTCTGCAAGCGTAAGTGATGTATTTACAGCTGTGCTTGCATCGCCATGCAATGGCTGACTCAGTTTAAGGACAGTATGTTTAGTTAAAATAGCTTCGCGCTCTAGTACGTTTTGTAACTCGCGAATATTACCAGGCCAATCATAAGCTTGTAGTTGGCTAATTGCTTTTTTACTCACCCCTTTTATTTGCTTTGCTAAGCGTTTATTTAGTTGAGTAATTAAATTGGTGCATAAATAAGGAATGTCTTCTTTGCGCTCTTTAAGCGCTGGCACTTTAATAGGAAACACATTAAGGCGGTAATATAAATCAATTCGAAAGGTGCCCTTTTGCACCATTTGCCATAAGTCGCGATTGGTTGCTGCCAATACTCTAATATTTACCTTAAGCGTAGTACTACCGCCAACCCGTTCAAACTCTTGCTCTTGTAATACCCGTAGCAATTTACTTTGCGCTTCTAATGGCAGCTCAGCAACTTCGTCTAAAAACAGTGTGCCTTTGTCGGCCAGTTCAAAGCGGCCTTTACGTCGCTCGTTTGCACCGGTAAACGCACCGCGCTCGTGGCCAAATAATTCAGACTCTAACAAGCTTGGCGTAAACGCTGCGCAGTTCACTTTTATAAAAGCTTGATTACTGCGTTTACTTAACCGGTGTAAGTTACGCGCCACCAGCTCTTTGCCAGTTCCATTTTCACCTAAAATTAATACTGTGCTGTCGGTTTCGCTAACGAGTTTAATTTGCGCCAACATAGCTTGAAAAACATGGCTCTGACCAACTAAACCTGAGTCTTGCCAGTCTTCGTTAAGCTCTGCAATTAGGTAGTTATTTTCATCTTGCAGCTGCTCACTTAAATGCTTAACTTGCTCAAGCGCTTGCTTAAGTTCGTTTTGGGTTTGCTGCTGCGCCGATATATCGCGAAATACCGCGACCGCACCAATTAACTCACCTTGCCTGTAAACGGGGGTTGATGTGTATTCTACTGCAAACGAGGTGCCGTCTTTGCGCCAAAATACTTCGTTTTTAACCTCGCGGCGTTTGCCATCAAACATGGTGCAATATATTTGGCATTCATCGGCTGGATAAGGAGAGCCGTCGGCGTGGCTGTGATGATGATACTGGTGTATTTTTTTGCCCAACAATTCTTGGGCTTTCCAGCCTGTCATACGTTCAGCGGCTGGGTTAACAAACACCGCATTGCCCGATAAATCAAAGCCGTAAATGCCCTCTCCTACCGCATTAAGTAAAAGTTTGGGGTCATTTAAAAATTGTTTTATCATTGCATCATCCTCGCGAAATATCACGATTATTATGCCATAAAGTGACGCGCTAAACAGTTAAATAAAGTGGCCTTTAATATAAGGCTTAAATAAAGCGTTAATATCTATTTTTGCATTTAACTTTGCCGCAATTAAATAAAGCCCAGCGAGCTTACGATGTATAAACAACGCATCAACGGGCGGTGTATGCCATTGCTGCGACTGTGCGCTCAGCTCTAGCCCTGCATTTTTAATATTTGTTGCTAAGGGACTGTTTTTAAAATCAAACTCGCCAGTGGTTCTTAGCGGCTCACACGCCATTAGAAACAAATCAATAACATGGCTTTTGTAAGAATCTAGTAGGGTATCTTTAAAATAACCTATTTCTCGTGCTGCGCTTAACACGCCCGCCCTATTGTTTTCAGTGCCTGCAATAAATAGTGACAGGTAAGCCTTGCTCAACTTACTCGAGATCTCTCGGGTTGCCCCAAAGTCAAATAACACAATTTGCTTACTCTGAGTCTGATAATGAAAATTAGCAAAGTTAGGATCGGTTTGAATTAGCTTAAACTCAAACATTTCTTTAAAAAATAAATCTATGAGCCTAGCTGCAATGTTATTTTGCTCACCTTGAGGTAAATTGCTAAGCGCTTCTATAGGCGTTGCTTGCACATACTCCATTGCCAAAATACGTTTAGTGTTGTGAACACCATATACTTTAGGCACTTTAAAATTAACGTGCTGGCTTAGCAACTCACCGTATCTTTTAAGGTAGTGTGCCTCGCGTTCATAATCAGCCTCGGCAAGTAGCTGCGCTTTAGCCTCATTTATGAGTGGCTGTATATCAAGCTCTTTAGGGATTAACCGCGCAATGTTTAATAGTGCAATAACATTGTCTACATCGCTATGTACACTTTGCGCTATACCTGGGTATTGAATTTTTACCGCCAGCTTTTCACCATTTTCTTGATAAGCTAAGTGCACTTGGCCAATAGACGCCGCTGCAAATGGCCTAAGTTCAATATGCGAAAAACGATTAAGCCAGTCTTCACCCCATTCACTTTTAAGTACCTTAACTAATTGATTGTGCGGCATTGGGTTTGCATCAGCGCGAAGCAATGCGAGTAATTGAGTAAGTTCAGGACTTAATAGCTCGCCAGCATCCATAGACAGTAATTGCCCTAGTTTCATGGCAGCACCACGAAGGTGTGCTAGCTGAACAGCTAGTTTTTCTATGTTTTTAGGTTGTAAGAGTAAAGCTTTATTATTCCAACCATTACCCGAGAGCGCACTTTTAGTGCCATCTATAAGCATGTTGGTTGCAACACCACCGGCTAAGGAGCCAAGCTTTGCAAATCGAGAGAGTCTTGAGGTAGGTATGCTGCGCGAAGCTGCCATTATAAAAACCTAATTAGCCTGAGAAACAGGCTAATTAATACGTACATATTACTGGGCTCGATCTAATTAACCAAACGTTTGGGTAATAAAACTATCGCAAGCAGTGTGCTGTACATTAAAGGCGCGGTACTAATTTAATTGCCCCTTCAACCACTTTCATATCAAGGGGTAATTTGCTTAGCAGCATCATTTTAGGGTCGTCCATATTTAACGTATAAACAGGGTTGAGGGCTAAAAAAGCATTAATTACTTCCATCGCTTCATTATCAAGCGCCGCTAAATTACCTTTAAAGCCACCTGCATCCACACTCGAATCTAGTAGTTTAACATTGCGTAAAAACACGGCTTTTTTTTCACTGTCATAAAACGGGATGCCTTCAATTTGCAGCTTTAAGCGTACTGGGTATTTTAGTGCAAATGCATTTATTTCTGCACTGGAGTCTGCACCAAGTACTACTACATCACGGTTATCTGGACCAATATTTACACTTAAATCGTTTACATCAAACTGCACTGGCAGCCCCATTAAGCTCACCTTTTCGCTTAACTTAGGCAACTGTTTACCTAGCACACTTTCTACTTCTGAGCTGGTAAATGAGTAAACAGACACGCCTTGTGTAGAATTACATGCGCTTAAAAATAGTGTGGTTAAAAACAGTAATAAAATTCTCATGCTAACCTTTATCCTCGTTGTAATTATAAAAAAGCCGCTTAAACAGCGGCTTTTATTATGCAATACCTGTATTTAATACAAGTTAATTACATATTATGCTGTAAAAATAGTTTTAATTTTAGCTAGTGTGTCAGGCTCAACTGAACCCTTACTGAGCGCTAATAGCTGCTTTAAATAATAGTTTAAATCAGCATGCTCACCACGGTGTTTATCATCAAGCATGGCTACTTGCTCTGCCATTCTAAGCGCTGCATTTTGCGAGCTTACATTGGCAAGAATTTCCATTCTTGTAATAAGTTGTTCACTACTAAGCGATGTCGCTAACGGTGCTTGAAATTGGCTTGGCACTACATCGTTGTTTTCAAGTGCAGTGATCAGCGCTTCAAATTGCGCATGCTGCGCTTGGCTTGTTAGTAAAGCTAGCTTTTCGTCAATAGCACTTAATAATGCTGCCACTTTTGACGCAAGCGATTTATATTGCGCGTAGCCTTTTACTTTGGTTTCTAGGTCATGCAATTGGGCTTTTTGATTAACTTGCTCAAGGGCACTTTCTAGCTCAGCCAGTTCTATTGCAGCTTGTTTATCTGTTTCGTTTTGAGCCAGCTTTTGCTGCTCAAACTCACTGCTACGTTTGCTAAAGGTTTCATCGTTATATTGGCGAAACTTTTGCCACAGCGCATTTTCGGCTTTTAAACCTGCAAAACCTATACTTTGCCATTGCTGTTGTAATTGCTTTAACTCTTGGCATGCTGCAGCTAAATCTTCACTTTGCGAAAGCGCTGAGGCGCGCTCCACTAAGGCATTTTTTTGTGCTGCGTTACCTTTATGGTATGCATTTAATATAGCAAGTACGCTCTGCTGCTGTGTTTTAAAGCTTTCGTTTAATACGCGGTATGTTTTAGGGTCAACTTTACCCACGCTACGCCACGCTTTATTTAAACGGTTGTATTGGCTTTCAAACTGCTTCCAATCAAAGCTTTCAATAGCGGTGTCTTGCTCGCTTAGTGCTTGCATATCGTTTATCAGTATTTCACGCTGGGCTTTTGCCGCTTCGCGCGCCACTTCTTGCTCGGCAAAGTAACTACGACACGGTGCAAACAACAGCTCTATGTTGCTATCAAACTGCTCACCTTGTTGTTTTTCTTGCTCTGTATCTAAACGGCCAAGCTCGTTCCAACGCTTACGAAACGCTTTAACTTGCTCAGCGCGATGTTGTGGGTCGTCACACGGTTGGTCGACTAACCCTGCCACTTCTTCAAGTAAGGCTTCGCGTTTTGGCGCGGCTGCGTATTTTTGCCAATCTTTTGCTTCTGCAAGTTGTGCTTCTAAATCGGCTTTTAAGTTTACGAGTGGCTGCTGAAATTGCGGTGTTAACTTATCAAACAACTCTTCAAAGCCTTTAAATACACCAAAAGCAACATTAAAGCGGCCTTGCTCAATAAGGCGTTTTACATCGCGTGCTTTACGTTTGGCTGTGCTTTGGTTTTTTTCAAGCGGTTTTGTCAGCTCACTCATTTGCGCTAAAAACTGCTTTTTATGCGTATTTAATTGCGATTTAAAGTTTTGCTGCAATGCCCCATCAACCACATTTAAATGGCTACGAGTTTGTTTAAATGCGTTATTAAAACGAGTTAAAACATCATCGTAATCAGCTAGCTGCTGCGCAGGCTCAATTTCTTTAAGCTGTTCAAAAGCAATTTTATACTGTGCAATTGCGCTACTAAGCTCTGGTAGTTTAGCCACCTGATTGAATAGTTTTTCAAGCTTTGTAATAACTTGCTTAGTTTGTGCGTTATCGCCGTGTTGGGCATCAGTTAACGTTTGCTTAGCTTGCGCTACTTTAGCCTCTAACCAATCTTGCTGAATTTGCTCTGGGGTTTCTAAGCCTAATTGCAACGCGTTTTCTATTTCTTCGCTCAATGCCTCAAGTGTTGCCAGAGCTAATAATTGGCGTTGTTGCTCGACTAAACGCTGCTGTTGTTGCTCGTGCTGAGCTTTTAACGTAGCAATATGCGCATCGAGTTTATCGGTAATGCTGATGTATTTTTTATCTAGCTCTTTAACATGCTCTTCGCTTAACCATTTAAGTTCAAGTGCTTGCCACTGCACCATTAATTCGCCGGCTTGTGGGTTTACTATGGCGTAATCGTTTTTATCTCGCAGGGCATTTAGCTTTGCTAAAATAACGCGTGTTGCGCTCTCTACCTGAGCGGGCATTTCAATCGCTAAGCGTTCGTTTTCAATGTGTTGCTCAAGCTGCTGCTTAGCATCGCCTTTAGCGTGCTTTACTAATGGTTTAATAAGTTGATGCGTTATAACGAGCTCTACAAGTTGGCTTTGAAGCTCTTCGCTGCCCTCTTTAAACGCTTTTTCAATTAATTTAGGATTAGCTAAGCGCTTTAAAAGTTTAACGCGTACTTGCAGTTCTTTCTCTGCAAAGGCGAGTTTTTCTAGTGTTTTAACCGGTGCAAAACGGTCTATATACTCACTTTTAATTTGCGTGCTCAGTGCGCTTTCGTTGTTTAGCACTGCGTTTGAAATTTGTATTTCGGCTACATCTTTTAGCGCGTGATCTTGTTTATAGGCTTTCCACCACAGTGGTAAGTTATTTACTTTTTGTAATGCTTTGCGGCGTATTTCGGCTGAGTTATCTTCCAGCGCTAATGTGCTTAAAATTGATGCGTCGCGCTCTACATCAAGTTTTTCGATTGCGTCTAGACGAACTTGCTGCTTTGGGTGTTTCCACTTAGGTGTAAAAAGGTGTTTAAAGATCATGTTCACTAAACCTAGCTATTTCGTTTTCTGATTTAAATTCTTTTTGTAGTTGTGCTTTTGTCTTTTGGATCATTTCGCCATTAGCGCCAATGGTAAATTGCTCGTTTGATTGCGCTATTTTAGCTTGGTAAAGCATAACAAGTTGCACCGTTTGTTGCTTTTGCTCATCAGAGAGCGGCGTGCCATCGGGCCATTTGCCGGTTGAAGCACCGTACTGTAAACGCTCAAATAATTCTGGGGTTATATTTTGTACAAGGTTGTCAATATTCATGTCATCTTTTCTTTTTTAGAGTCACTAAAATAACGCGGTTTACTAAGTACCAAATACAGCCAACACCAATCGCTACTGTATACGCGTACCATTGCAGGGTTTCTTTTGCGGGTTGTAAAAAGTATAAGCAAAAAAAGCCACCTAAAAATAGTATGAGCGCCAAGAAAGAATGGTTCATAAACATTTGCTGTTTTTTAATTCGCTGTTCGCGCTGAAGCTGTTGTACCTGCTCAGAGTTAAGCGCGCCAATGTTACTATTGCAATGCGGACACTGCTGATGTTTATCTGAAATTGATTTTGCACATTTGGGGCAATGAATAATCGCCATACTACTCTCCATACTACGCATAAAAAAAGCGCCTTGCGGCGCCTTTTATTGTACTTGTTTTATTGCTCGTTGTCTTTTTTGAATTTAACCCAGTAGTCATCTACGGATTGTTTCATTTCTTTGCGCAATAACATAATGCCAAATAAGTTAGGCAAGGTCATAACGACAATTGCAACGGCTGCTAATTTCCATACTAAAGTGGTATCGGCAAACGAAGCCCAAAAGAACGCAGCAACATAAAATACGCGATACGGCATAACTGAGCGATTACCAAGTAAGTAAATCATGGCACGGTCACCGTAGTACGACCACGCAATGGCAGTAGAAAACGCGAATAACAATAAGCCTATCGATACTATGTATTGGCCGCTATCGCCAAAAAAGCCTCGGGTAAACGCTTTAGTTGTCAGCTCTGCTGAGTGCACTAACGATTTACCAATTAAACTAATGCTGTCATCGGTTGGCATGCCGTTTTTAACTTCAACAATACCTGTGTACTTATGTTTGTCGGTAATACCAAAACGTATGTCTTCACCAATGGAGCGTGAATGTAATACGGTAAAGCCATCACTTGTTGGCTCGCCATTAACTACATCAATGTTGCCGTTGAATAGCTCTACCTTGCTATCATTACCATTTAGGTAATTGTATAGCTCTTGGCGCTGCGCTTCGTTGGTTTCTGAGTAGTCACCTTTAATAATGCTCATTGACGATCGTTCAAAATGTGTTTCGAATTTTTCATTCCACACACCCGACGATAAAATAACTAAGCCTGTTAATGTACAAATAATAATGGTATCGATAAACGGCTCTAAAATTGAAACCATTCCTTCAGACACAGGTTCATCAGCTTTTGCCGATGCGTGGGCAATGGGTGCAGAACCTTGACCGGCTTCATTTGAGAACAAGCCACGGTTAACACCTCTGTTAAATGCATACGCAAAAGAGGCGCCTAAAAAGCCACCGGCTGCAGCAGAGCCTGTAAATGCATCAACAAATATTGACGCAAACGAAGGGCCGATGTTTTCAATGTTATAAAAAATAACACCTAACGCACCTATGATATAAATCACGGCCATAATGGGCACAACACGTGATGTAATAGCAGCAATACGACGAATACCACCTAAAATAACCAACGCAAGTAAAATAGATAACACAGCACCGGTTGCCATAGGTGCAAAACCAAATGTGGCTTCCATACCCTGCGCTATGTTGTTAATTTGTGGCAAACTGCCCGTACCAAAAGAGCTAATTACAGTGGCAACAGCAAATAAAATAGCAAGCCACTTCATGTTTAGGCGTTTATCCATGTAATACATAGGGCCACCCGCCATGGTGCCATCTTGGGTTTTTTCGCGGTATTTATGTGAAAGCGTAACTTCTACAAATTTGGTGGTCATACCAAAAAATGCCGTCATCCACATCCAAAATAATGCCGCGGGGCCACCAATAGAAATAGCCAAGGCTACCCCACCAATGTTACCTGTACCTACCGTACCAGAGAGCGCAGTAGCCAGTGCTTGAAAATGGGTTGTGTCACCCTCGGTGCCTTTTTTATCAAATTTGCCTGTAACTACTTTACACGCATGTTTGAAATAACGAATTTGTGGGAACTTTAAATAAATAGTAAAAAATAGACCGACTCCTAGCAGCACATAGGGAAACCAAACTGCGCCCCCTAACATGCCATCTAGGCTATCTAAAAGTTGTCCGAATGCATCCACGCTAAATACCTCTTATTATTTTATTTGAGACTGTTGATTGTTTATTACTTACTCAGAGCTAGGTAATACGATAACTAAGCTATTGCGCACTTTTATTATTTGTTAATTATGTAATAAAAAAGGGCAACATTTTAATGTTGCCCTTACCTTATACTAATTTATCTTAATTTATCAACGACATTTACGATTGCCGCTAAAGTATCTTGACCAAATTGATACGAGCGGCGGTCTGACCAGCCGTAATCTGGGTCTGGTAAGTCTTTATTGTCTTTAAAAGGCATCTCAATTGTGTAAGTAAGTGCTTTAAATTCTTCTGCCGTTGCAGATGAGCCAACTGTTAAATTAGCTTTGCCCGGCTCGTCTTTATCGTAACCGTGCTCATCTTGAAACTCTGGCGTTATAGTAAGTAGCGCTGCTTTAAAGCTATCTTCTAAGTCTTTTAAGCGGTCATCGTAGCTTGGAATACCTTCACTGCCCGCCACAAAGTTATAAGGAATAGCTTCATCACCGTGTATATCTAAATGCATATCGAGGCCAGTTTCGCGCATTTTATTCAGTACTAAATACACTTCTGGGCTATTTTCCATGCTAGGCGTTTGCCATTCACGGTTTAAGTTAACACCTTTTGCATTAGTACGAAGGTGTCCACGTACGCTGCCATCTGGGTTCATGTTTGGTACTACATAAAATACAGCTTTTGATAAAAGAGCAGCGGCATGCGGGTCTTCATCATCTAGTAGTTTGTGTAATAGCCCTTCTACAAACCATTCTGCCATAGTTTCACCTGGGTGTTGGCGCGCTGTGATCCAGATTGTTTTTTTATCTTCACTAGGCTGACCAATTTTAAGCACGCTCATATCACGGCCATCAAGTGTTTCACCTAATGTTTGTAATTGGCAAAGCTCTTCGCTTTGCGCCCAGGCTAATAAATCTAAATGACGGTCGTAGCTATATGGCGCAAAGTAAGCAAAATATACACTGGGGCATTCAGGCTCTAGTTCAAAGGTAAGCGTGCCATTTTCGTAATTTGAAGGCACACGGAACCATGTTTGACGGTCGTATGAGGCAACAGCTTGGTAGCCTTCCCATCCATCTGGGTAGGCAGAGTTTTCTAAATTATTAATGTTTAACTTATGCAGTTGATAAGGCGTTGTTTCTAGACGAAAGTGAAACCACTGGTAAAATTCAGACTGGTGATCGTTGTTTATCTCTAATTGAATATTTAACGGATCGTTGGCTTCGATAACCTTTATGTTACCACTATCAAAATTGCTGCTGATTTTCATGAAAAAACCTTAAGGTAGAATAAGTTTATCTGCTTTGTTAGGCACGTTGATATTTTGGATTAAATTGACTCTATTTTGGTCACTAAATTACAAAAAAGAGCGGCCTAAAAGTGCAGAACTGACACTATTTAAAACCTGTACTGTGGATAATTGAGCTATCTCAAGCAGAATGCAGGTTAAATAGTAAAATGCATTATTGAATGAAACCAAATAAGCATTTCAATAATTAAAGCCTACCACACAGGGTACACTTTAAAAATATAACGCGACTAAAAAAGCCAGCAAAAAAGCTGGCTTAGTATAATTGCGTTTAAATTAGCGAGGTAAGCTTGGGAAAGCAACTTCAGCCATATCACGCATACAACGAACTACTTGGCAGCTGTAGCCAAATTCATTGTCGTACCATACGTATAAAACAACGCGGTTACCTTCAACAATTGTTGCTTGCGAGTCTACAACACCTGCGTAGCGGCTACCGACTAAATCGGTAGATACGATTTCGGTTGATGCGGTGTAATCAATTTGGTCACGCAGTTCTGAATGCAGTGCTGTTTCGCGTAAAAACGCATTTAGCTCTTCAACAGAGGTGCTGCTATTAAGGTTTAAGTTTAATATAGCAAGCGACACATTAGGTGTAGGCACACGAATCGCATTACCTGTTAGCTTACCTTCAAGCTCAGGAAGCGCTTTAGATACCGCTTTAGCTGCGCCTGTCTCGGTAATTACCATATTAAGTGCAGCAGCACGTCCACGACGCTCTGCTTTGTGGTAGTTATCAATAAGGTTTTGATCGTTTGTGTAAGAGTGTACGGTTTCTACGTGGCCGTTATTAATACCAAACTTATCGTTTAATGCTTTAAGGGTTGGCGTAATCGCATTGGTGGTACAGCTTGCTGCACACACGATTTTATCTTCAGGCTTAATGTCTTGGTTATTTACACCATAAACAATGTTTTTAATGTTGCCTTTAGCCGGTGCTGTTAATAGTACTTTTGCAGCCCCTTTAGACTCTAAGTGCTGACCAAGGCCTGCTTCGTCTTTCCAAATACCAGTGTTATCAACTACGAGTGCATTTTCGATACCGTAAGCGGTGTAATCAACTTCACTTGGCGAGTTAGCATAAATCACTTGGATGTAGCTGCCATTCGCTTTAATTGCATTACGCTTCGTGTCAATTGTGATTGAGCCATTAAATGGACCATGAATTGAATCGCGACGCAGTAAGCTTGCACGTTTCTCAAGGTCACCTTCTTTACCGCCACGTACCACAATTGCGCGTAAACGTAAGTCGGCATAAGGGCCTGATTTTTCGATTAGTAAACGTGCTAACAAACGCCCTATACGACCAAAGCCATACAATACAACATCCCGCGGCTCTTTGGCTGGTGAGTCTGCAATTTCGGCTAATTCGTCTTTAACAAATTCATCAACTGTGCGGCCATTAGCAGCATCGCTGTACAAATAGCTATAAGCAAGTTTACCAATATCAATACGTGCTGAGTTTAGCTCCATTTTACTAATGGCTTCTAAAAACGGAAAGCTCTCGCGTAAACGTAATTTAGTGCCTTCAAATTGCGCTACAGTTTTGTGTGATTTGATAATATCGATAGTACTGGCATTAACGAGAGGACGGCCATATACAGCGATTTCTATGCCACGGTTACGATAAAGCTTACCAATGATAGGTTGCATGCTTTCAGCGTAATCTTGGCGTTCTTGCCAACTATTTGTATATTCTAATTCGTGAGATGAGGTCATTTTATTTACCTAATTTAATCATTTTGAACGGATAGCCTTTAAAAATGCATTAGATTTTGAGAGTAATGCACTTCAGGCAGGGCTATTCTAAGTTAATCTAAAGTTATTCTCTACTGTTAGCGCACAAATGATTGCGCTAGAATAGTAATGTATATATTCATTTGAGGTTAAGGGATGGTTTTAAGAGCAAGCGCAATACTAACAATGCTAGCGTTAACAGGATGCGAAGAACCACTGACTCTCGCTCAGGTATGTAAAGAAACACCTGGCTTTTGTAGTGATTTAAATAAAGATAGCCATTGTAAAAATGAGCGCTCTGAGGTTATTTTAAAACGCTATATAGAATATAAAAAACCCACAGATGAAAACAAATACCAATTGCTTAAGGGGTTTGAGTCATATAATCAATGTATTACTTTAGCCGCAAAAATAGAACATATTAAACTAAAGTCTAAAACAACATCGCGTATTGAAGGTCAGCTTACTAGCATTAAAGAGATGACCCGACTTTATCAAGACACAAAAAACACTAACCACCCAGGTTTGCTTTACTATCATTGGTCACGTAACAATGAGCAAAGTGCGCTGACTCGTTTACTTGCAATGGAAAATGATGAAAGCGTAACCAACAGTGCAGAAATGCAGTTTTATCTAGCTTCTTATTACATTAAGTTTGACGATGAAAAAACAATTGATTTGCTATATAAAACGCTTGAGCTAAATAAACAAGGGCAACAGCCAAACCCTGAAGTGTATACCTCGTTAATCAGCTTGTTTTATAAACATGATAAATATAAGCACGCTTACATTTTTTCGAAAGTGGCGCAAAGCGCTGGCATTGAGAATATAGATTTACTACCCATTGAGCACCAACTGATGAGCGATGGTAAAAATTTAGATGCGCTCGATGCCCTTGCTCAACAAACGTATGAACAAATACAAAACGGTGAGTTTGTATCGCCGAGAGAATTTTAGGTAAGCAAAACCCCCTGGCAATAAATGTGTTTTAAAACATGATGCCAGATGGTTTTTTAAATAAAAAAGGCAGCTTACGCTGCCCTTTTTTATTTTGCTTTGCTTGTGCCCACTTCTACACGGGTTTTAAGCTTTTGACCTGGTCTAAAGGTCACCACGCGGCGCGCCGAAATAGGAATGTCTTCTCCTGTTTTCGGGTTACGGCCTGGTCTTTCTTTTTTATCACGAAGATCAAAGTTACCAAATCCAGAGAGCTTAACCTGCTCGCCTTTTTCAAGCGCTGAGCGGATTTCTTCAAAAAACGCTTCAACTAAATCTTTGGCATCTTTTTTATTGATCCCGAGCTTTTCAAATAGGTGTTCAGCTATGTCGGCTTTAGTAAGCGCCATATCTAGTCCCTCAACGATGCATTAAACTTTTCGGCCAATGTGGCCACCACGTTATCAACTACCAGATTGATATCTTTCTCTTCGAGTGTTCTATCAACCGCCTGCAGTGTTAGAGCAATCGCCAAACTCTTATAATTTGGCTCAATACCTTTGCCCTTATACACATCGAATAAGTTTAGGTCAACCAATTGATTTCCGCCAACTTTTTCTATTGTGCTTAAAATATCACCTGAATTAACGCTGTCAGCCACTAAAATCGCGATGTCGCGGCGATTTGAAGGGAATTTTGAAACCCCTACAGCTTGCGGTAAATTTCTTTTTTCTATTGCAGACATTTCTATTTCAAATACAAAAGTTGCGTTATTGATATCTAACGATTTTTGCACTTGAGGATGAAGAGCACCAAAAAATCCTACCTTTTTACCTTCAACATAAATAACTGCTGATTGGCCTGGATGTAAACCGTCTGACTGTTCTGCTTTAATTTCAAAACGGCTTGTATCGTTGGTGATTGCTAATAAGGCTTCAACATCACCTTTTAAGTCGTAAAAATCAACGTTGCGTTTTTGCTCAACCCAATGCTCGCCGTGTGCAAGGCCAGTGATCACACCGCCAATGACAGGGACTTGCTGCAGGCCATTTTCTGCGCTGTCGTCGCTGATAAATTTAAGACCATGCTCAAATAGACGAATACGTGGTTGTTGACGGTTTTGATTATACGCAACCGATGCTAAAAGCCCTGGCATTAAGCTTACACGCATAGCCGACATTTCAATTGAAATTGGGTGCGGCAGTATAAGCGGATTACTTTGTGGGTGTATAATAGCTTGTGCTTTAGGGTCTACAAAGCTGTACGTAATTGCTTCTTGGTAGCCACGTGTCACTAACGTATTTCGAAACTTACTTAGCGCAATTGTTGACTCGTCATGTGTAGTCATTTTTAACTTTGCGGTTGGCGCAACATTTGGAATACTGTTGTAACCATAAACACGAGCAACTTCTTCAATTAAGTCTTCTTCAATACGAATATCGAAGCGGTAGCTTGGAATATCAGCGCTCCAACTGTCGTTTTCAAACTTAACGTCTAAGCCTAAACGAGTCAGAATATCAGTCACTTTCGCATCGTCAATATGATGACCAATTACGCGGTCTAAACGCGCACGACGTAGGCGTACTTCTGTCACTTTTGGCAGTTTATCAGCAGCTACAGCTTCTACAACAGGTCCTGCTTCACCGCCAACAATATCAAGTAATAAAGCAGTTGCGCGCTCCATTGCATCGTGTTGCAGGGTAAAATCTACGCCACGTTCATAGCGGTGTGATGCATCGGTATGTAAACCGTAACTACGGGCTTGACCTGCAATTGCGACTGGATTAAAAAACGCGCTTTCTAATAAAATATCAGACGTTTTTTCTGTTACACCTGATTGCTCACCGCCAAAAATACCGGCAATCGCAAGTGCTTTATTATGATCGGCTATCACAAGTGTTGATTCGTTCAGTTTTACAGTATTACCATCAAGCAATACTAACTCTTCGCCTGCATTGGCACTGCGAACCTTAATGCCGCCTTCAATTGCATTTAAATCAAATGCATGCATTGGGTGGCCGAGTTCTAGTAATACATAGTTAGTAACATCAACAACAGGGTCAATTGAGCGAATACCACTACGGCGAAGCTTTTCAACCATCCAAAGTGGTGTTTCTGCATCAAGGCTAATACCTTTGATTACACGCCCTAAGTAACGCGGACACGCGTCAGCATTAACAAGCTCGATAGATACTTCATCGTCAATAGTGCCGCTAACTGCTGGAATTTGTAGCTCGTTTACATCAACGCTGTTTAATACACCTACTTCGCGTGCAAGGCCTTTTATACCCAAGCAATCACCACGGTTTGGCGTTAAGTCCACATCAATTATGTTGTCATCAAGGCCTAAGTATTCGCGCAGGTCTGTACCAATTGGCGCATCGCTTGGCAATTCCATGATGCCGTCGCCTTCTTCGCTAATACCTAGCTCAACAAAAGCACACAGCATACCGTGTGATGGCTGACCGCGTAATTTGGCTTTTTTAATTTTAAAGTCGCCCGGTAAAACAGCGCCCACTGTTGCAACAGCGACTTTAATGCCTTGGCGACAGTTTGGCGCACCACACACAATATCAAGTAGCTCATCGCCACCTACATTGATTTTAGTAACGCGAAGTTTATCTGCATCTGGGTGCAGTGCGCACTCAACAACTTCACCAACCACTACGCCGTTAAAATCCGCTGCCGCGCTCTCAACTGCGTCAACCTCAAGGCCAGCCATAGAAAGCTGTTCCGAAAGAGCTTGCGTATCAATAGCAGGATTTACCCACTCTCTTAACCACTTTTCACTAAATTTCATTTTATATTTTCACTCTTAACGGAACTGGTTTAGGAATTTTAAGTCATTTTCAAAAAATGCACGTAAGTCATTTACGCCATAGCGCAGCATGGTTAAGCGCTCTACGCCCATACCAAAAGCAAAACCGGTGTATTTTTCTGGGTCAATACCTACTGACTTAAGTACGTTAGGGTGAACCATGCCACAACCTAATACTTCAAGCCATTTACCGTCTTTACCCATAACATCTACTTCAGCTGAAGGCTCTGTAAATGGGAAGAATGAAGGACGGAAACGAATTTCCATGTCTTCTTCAAAAAAGTTACGTAAGAAGTCGTGTAAAATACCTTTAAGCTCTGTGAAGCTTACATCAGTATCAACCATTAAACCTTCTACCTGATGAAACATTGGAGTATGCGTTTGGTCGTAGTCGTTACGATATACTCGACCTGGCGAAATAATTCGCAGTGGCGGTTGCTCTGTTTCCATAGTACGAATTTGCACACCACTTGTTTGGGTACGCAGTACTAACTTAGGATTAAAATAAAAGGTATCGTGATCAGCACGCGCTGGGTGATGCTCAGGAATATTTAGCGCATCAAAGTTATGAAAATCATCTTCTACTTCTGGGCCTGATTTAACTTCAAAACCTAGCTCGCCAAAAAAGCTTTCTATACGCTCGATTGTGCGTGTTACCGGATGAAGGCCACCTGTAGGCATTACGCGCCCTGGTAAAGTTACATCAATTGTTTCAGCTGCTAGCTTTTCTTCAAGCGCTTTACTTGCTAAAAGCTCACGCTTTTCGTTAATGGCAGCTTGTACATCTTGCTTAGCTTGGTTTATTACTTGGCCTGCTTCTTTGCGTTCTTCAGGAGCAATTTTACCCAGTGTTTTAAGTAAGCTTGTGATTTCGCCTTTTTTACCAAGGTAATTAACCCTGATCTCTTCTAGTTGCGCGATTTCACTGGCACTGGCAACTGCCTCAAGTGCTTGCGCTAAAATATTTTCTAAGTTCATTCGATACCTGATCTTTCACAGAAGGTGATTACAATTTTGTTGACTAATGATAACTGAAAGCAGGGTCTAGATTCTAGACCTACTACAGCTTTAACGTTGATTTTATGAAGGGAATTGTTAATTTTCGTTGAGCGGCCATTGATGCGTGATCTAATTTGTCTAATACGTCTAGTAAAGCACGCATATCACGACTCAAGCGAGTTAATAAAAAGCGCGCGCATTCATCGCTTAGTTCAAGCCCACGCATATGCGCTCGCTTAACCAGTGCTTGTGCTTTATCATCATCACTCATTGATCGAATTTGAAAGGTGGTTCCCCACTTTAGCCGAGACTCTAAGTCGGGCAAGGTGATATTAAGCATGTCAGGGAGCAAATCGGCCGTAACCACTAACATTTTTCCGGGCTCGTTAAAGCGATTAAAAAAGTTAAAAAGGGCTTTTTCCCATGCGTCATTGCCAGCGACTAAGTGCACATCATCAATACATAATACATCAAGTGCTTCTAAACCATCTAACACCATAGGGCCAAAGTCGATAACTTCACGCATAGACAACAGCATGTTTGACAAACCACGCTCTTGGGCTTGTATGCAGGTTGCGTACAATAAGTGGGATTTACCAGAATCGCCTAAGCCGCACAAATAAGTATACTGAAACTTGTTGGCAAGCTTAGAAAAGCTCGCTTTAAGGTGGTTTACCTCTAAAGAGTCTTCCCCACCAAAATAAGATGCAAATGTTTCATCATCAGGCAAGGTGACTGGAAGTGCCATTTGCATAGGCTCAGCACTTAGCATTACTCACCGACCCACTGATACTCAAGACTGTTTTTATCTACAACATGGTAAAATGCGCGAGGGTCAACATAATCTCTAAAGGCACTATCAAGGCCAAGGCCTTTTTTAAGATCGCCCACACTGCCGGTGTGGTTAAGCTTAAACTCAACAAATTCTGGGGTTTTGCGCATTATTGTTGCTTGCGTCACTACACTCAAACTTTGTAGACGACGCTTTGCAAGTTCTATATCTACAAAGCTTTGAGTGCCTTTTAAGGTGAGCGTAGCCGCTGCCTGTTCATAATACGCGTTAGGGTCGATAGCGTATTCATTGGCTAACCCCAACGCTAAGCTGTCTATCATCTGGCCTACTATTTGTTGTTTATCACCTTCAAGTCGGTTTGAATCAAATAAATCGTCATTAGTAAAACGCCAGTCTAAAATCCAGGTTTCGCTGTCGGGCTCTTGATACATTCTTGCTGTAATGCTTCGCTCTGCACTATAACGGCGCGACGCCTCTTCAACAGGCTCTGAAAAATTTCCCCATACTTCAGGAATGCCAACCAAACGTCTGTCTTGTAAATCTAATAGCGGCACTACAACGGGTAAACCACGTCGACCGGCTTTGTCATATATAAGCTGCTCTAACTGAGGATAGCTTTCTTGTGTAACAAGCTCTCTACGCCAGTTATCTTCAATACCTAACCAAATAGCAACTAATGGACGCTGGACGCCCCAAAGAGGTAAATTTAATTCTTTAATTAATTCA